>NZ_KK366028.1:0-284607 GCF_000686865.1 Paenibacillus sp. UNC217MF
TCAAGTCCGCTCGACTTGCATGTATTAGGCACGCCGCCAGCGTTCGTCCTGAGCCAGGATCAAACTCTCCGTTAAAGTTAAGTTTGAACTGCTCATATCTTTTGACGAGGTATTGCTACCTCATTCACAAACGTTGCTCGTTGTTCAGTTTTCAAAGAACAATCTTCAATCCAGCGCTTCGGCTTATTGCCTCTTTCGCTTTCGTTCACCGCGTCTCTCAGCGGCGACTCATATAATATATCACGCCCACAATAATAACGCAAGCACTTTTTTAAAAAAACTTTAAAAAGAATATAAGTCTGCTATAAAGCTAATTGCAGAGCCATTCTAACACCTGCATATAGCCTTATAGCAGACTCTATCGATACCAGCCCATAACAGGGTTGCTGCTATACTCGCACCGCCCAATAGGATCAATGTACGGCGAGTACTTCCTCTATCCATATCTGTCTTTCCTGCGTAAGTTGAACGATGCTGCCATCTACCGACACCCACGGACGAGTCATGTGGGAATCCTCCGTAAATACGATGCGTCCCACCCGTCCATCATTCAGTTTAACAAATGCGTTCTGATGCATCTGGGCCACCTTATGGATGAATATGCGTACAAGTTGGGGATCGAGCTGGCCGAATGATTCTTCCTTCAATCTCTCAAGTGCAATATAAGGAGAAGAAGCTCTCTTATATATTCGATTCTGTGTCATCGCATGGAAGATATCAGCGATCGCTACGATCTTGGCATACGGGTGTATTCGCTCCCCCGTTACTCCTAGAGGGTACCCACTCCCATCGATACGCTCATGATGCTGCAATGCGGCAAGTTTAACACCATCATTAATGGCTGGCACATTTCGAAGCAACTCATAACCATAATGGGTATGTCTGCGCATCTCAATCTTCTCGTTTTCCGTCAGGGTGCCTTTTTTAGACCAGATATCGCTATCGACCTTAGTCTTCCCAATATCGTGCAGCAGCCCAGATAAAGCGATCTGCATCCCTTCTTTGGAAGGATACCCGCTCCATTGTCCGATAAGATATGACGTGAGTGCAACAGCAGCGGATTTATGATACACATAGTCTTCTTCATTTCCTTGCAGCATTTCTTTAATTTGTGGATGGAAGCAGACTGGAGAGTAATGTTCGCTCTGTCCGAGCAGCCATTCCATTTGCTGGCGCAGTTCTAATATAGGAAGCTTGGTAGCCCCTGCTGTCTTATATACATTCTTGAGTAGGTTCACCATCTGAAGCCATGATTCTACAAAGCCGGCATCATGTTGAAAATGGCTCGTCTGGCGTGATGCTTGAGGAATGGTCGGTTCACAGTTTTTGCGATCCGGCGCATCCGCACGTGTCCCTGCACTGTCCATAACCGGCGAAGGATTTGAACTTGCCACTGCAACTGATTTGATCATAAAAGCATCGAGCACATCCAAATCACGTATACTGAGCGTTCTTCCTTTATTCATAATTACGCCGCCAAGCCCTGTTATCACGTCCTGCTCCAATTGATCTCCTGGCTTAGCTTGCGAGACGGGGATGAATACCATAGGTTCTTACACTCTCCTGTTGGCCTCTTCATATGGATTTGACTCGGTTATCGTTATGTATCTGCTTATATCAAGGAAAAGGGCGCACTCTATAAAAGAATACGCCCTACCTGTTGTCAATGCTCACACTGCTGCTGCATCTTCACGTTCATCATTCTATTCTAATTCCGGTTCGGAGGCAGAAGGTGCTTCGCTCTCTGTCATGCCCGGATTTTGTTCTGCTTCTTCAGACGATTCTTCAGAGGATTCCTCAGGATCATCCTCAGTCTTATCGCAGCGGCTAACCGTAGATACGGAATCGTCGTCGCGGATATTGATGAGCTTCACACCTTGCGTGTATCGACCCATTTGGGAAATGCCCGACATGCTTGTACGAATAATCGTTCCTGATGCAGTGATAATCATCAAGTCCTCTCCATCCTGTACAACCTTCAAGCCGACTACTGCACCGTTCTTGTCCGTTACATTGATCGTCTTAATCCCTTTACCGCCACGGCTCTGAATTCGATAGTCTTCCATAGGGGTACGTTTGCCGTAGCCTTTGGCTGTAACAATAAGCACATCGTTCTCCTTATTGACTACATCCATGTCAATTACGACATCTTCACTATCAAGCGTAATGCCTTTGACGCCTGTAGCCGAACGTCCCATGGAGCGAACGTCGTTCTCAGAGAATCGGATCGACATTCCCATCTTCGTACCCATAATGATCTCCTGCTCGCCGTCCGTCAGGCGAACCCCAATCAACGCATCATCATCACGAAGGTTGATGGCAATCAAGCCGCCTTTGCGAATGTTGACATAATCGTCAAGCGGAGTCTTCTTCACGATCCCTTGGCGGGTTGCAAAGAACAGGTACTTGTCAGATTCAAATTCCACAACTGGAATCACCGCACTAATGGACTCACCCTGTTCAATTTGAATCAAATTGATAATTGGCGTCCCTCTCGCCGTGCGGCTCAAGTCTGGAATCTCATACGCCTTGATGCGGTAAACCTTACCCTTGTCCGTGAAGAACATCAGGTAATGGTGAGAGTTGGACACGAATAAATGCTCTACGAAATCATTATCCTTCGTATCCATACCAACTACACCACGGCCTCCACGCTTCTGGCTACGATATGTCGTTACCGGAAGACGCTTAATATATCCGCTATGCGAAATGGTGATGATAACATCTTCTTGAGGGATCAGATCCTCATCAAGTATGCTATCCTCGCCAATCGTGATTTCTGTACGGCGCTCATCCCCATACTTCTGCTTCACTTCTTCAAGCTCATCGTTGATGATGGTCAGCACAAGATGTTCGTTCGCCAAGATTTCACGGTATTCCGCGATCTTCATCAGCAATTCGTTATATTCAGCTTCGATCTTCTCGCGCTCCAAGCCTGTCAGACGGCGCAGACGCATATCGAGAATCGCCTGTGCTTGGTCGAAGCTTAGACCGAATCGAGTGATTAACCCTTCACGAGCCTCTTCGTCATTCTTCGAGCCGCGGATAAGCGCAATAATCTCGTCGATATGATCAAGCGCAATGCGCAGGCCCTCGAGAATATGTGCACGTGCCTCGGCTTTCTTCAAATCGTACTCGGTACGGCGACGAATCACTTCGATCTGGTGCTCCAAATAATAATGGAGCATCTCACGCAAATTAAGAACGCGAGGCTCTTGATTCACAAGCGCCAGCATATTGATGCCGAAGTTGCTCTGCATCGCTGTATGCTTGTACAAGTTATTCAGAACGACATTCGGGTTCACATCACGGCGCAGTTCGATAACAACGCGCATTCCGTTGCGGTCAGATTCATCACGAAGGTCAGTAATGCCGTCAATGCGCTTCTCGCGTACCAATTCAGCAATCTTCTCAACGAGACGAGCCTTAATGACTTGATAAGGCAATTCGTGAACAACGATACGAGCCTTGCCATTATTGTCCTCGATTGTCGCACGTGCCCGCATCGTAACAGATCCGCGGCCAGTCGCATACGCTTGGCGAATACCTTCCCGACCCATAATCAATCCAGATGTTGGGAAGTCTGGTCCCTTGATGTATTCCATCAAGTCCATTGGCGTTAACTCTGGATTCTGAATCAGCGCCTGCAGACCGTCAATGACTTCCGTCAGGTTGTGCGGTGGGATGTTCGTTGCCATACCTACTGCGATACCTGATACCCCGTTCACGAGCAAATTCGGGAAGCGAGCCGGCAATACAACAGGCTCTTGCTCTTCGCCGTCATAGTTCGGAGCAAAGTCGATCGTTTCTTTGTTAATATCACGAAGCAGTTCCATGGCAATCTTGGAGAGTCGCGCTTCTGTATAACGCATCGCCGCGGCTGAGTCTCCGTCAATGGAACCAAAGTTCCCGTGACCATCCACGAGCATGTAACGAAGCGAGAAATCCTGGGCCATACGCACCATGGTCTCATATACGGCAGAGTCACCATGCGGGTGATACTTACCGATAACTTCACCAACGATCCTCGCTGATTTCTTATACGGTTTGTCCGGTGACATGCCGAGGTCTGACATCGCATACAAAATACGTCGGTGAACCGGCTTCAATCCGTCACGCACGTCCGGCAGAGCGCGGCTTACGATGATACTCATCGCGTAATCCAGGAATGATTCCCGCATCTCCGTGCCGATGTCGCGATCCCTGATTTGCGGTTGTTGTTCTTCCGCCATGCTGGACCTCCTTAAAATTCGTATTTAACAGCGTCATCATCATCTAGCAAAATGCAATATTTGCTCTCTACAAGCGAAAACGGCCCTTCCCCCCCATTAATGGAGTCGAACCATTTCCACGGACGAATAATCTTTTATCTAGTCCATATCGAAACTCCCCACATGGCAACACAAACCATTATGGACTAAAAAGGCGCCATGTTCACAAGGGATAATTTCTACTCTAGCTTGATCATGCGGATAAAATCATACTCATCAATTCCTTAACTGCACTATTTATATTATATTACTTTCACAAAAGAGATACAATTAAACGTTCCATGAAACCGCCCAAAATCCGAACATTTTCCACGACATATAGTTGATTGTACTATTTCTATTTGCCCGATTGATCATACATTGATATCAACTTCATATCCCTCTGCTCCCTACCCGTTCAAAAAATAAAATGATTGATTTGGAAAAGGGTGATGATGTTTGTCCAGCCGGCGTATATTTAGCAAATGGAAAAAGACGAAAATTTTGCAGGACTCCTCACTACGTTCGTATATTCCTAAGACGTCCATCTATAGTGGTCTCCGGTTGAAGGAGATGCTGAATCAATTTCAAATGGTGTATGTGAAACCTGACCTAGGTACTCATGGCAAAGGCGTTATGCGTGTTAAGCAGCACGCCAATGACTCATTCGAGTTGAGAGAAGGAACTTCCACGGTTACCTTCACCGAAATAGACTCTCTCCTGGCCAAAATCAAAACCAGAATCGGAAAACGAAAGTACTTGATTCAACAAGGAGTCCACATGCTGTCTCACCGGGGAAGGAAGTTCGATCTCCGTGTGTTCGTGCAAAAAAATGTGAACAACAAGTGGGAGGTTATGTCTATCTTCGGTCGAAAGGCGGCTGCTCACAAGATTGTGACGAACGTCAGCAACGGAGGAAAAATGGAATCACTGCGGACTCTCTTGAAGCCCCACTTAAATGCAAGCTCCACTCAGCAGCTCCGCAGCGAGTTGGAACGAATCGGGCTGTCCGTCGGGGCACGACTGAGCAAGGGGCACAAGGGTCTCAAGGAGCTTGGGCTCGATATTGCGATTGACAAAAGCATGCACCCTTGGATCTTAGAGGTCAATACGAAGCCCGCTATCTACGTGTACCGCACATTCAACCCTGCTGCTTATCGCCGCATCGTCCGAAATGCCAAAGCTTATGGACGATTGAAGTAACAAGGATTCCTCTCACCTACTGCATCAACTGAAGCCCGCTGCCACACCAAAGCCCCAGTCCTGATGTGGAACTGGGGCTCTATTGTTATATCGAACCTCCGTGCTTCGCGATGGAGTGCACGATCCCAAGTGGTAGGATTCGATTAGAAATCAAGATTTTTAACGAACTTGGCATGGCGCTGAATGAAATCACGTCGTGGTTCAACGTTATCACCCATTAGCGTATCAAACACATCATCTGCCATCTTGGCATCATCGAACGAAACTTGGAGCATTTTCCGGCTCTCAGGATCCATTGTCGTCTCCCACAGCTGCTCTGCATTCATCTCACCAAGACCTTTATAACGCTGAACATTGATCTTCACGCCTTCACCAAATTCCGCGATAATTTCGTCCTTCTGCTTGTCGCTATCTGCATATCGAACAATTTTGTTGCGCTCAATTTTATAGAGCGGCGGCTGTGCAATGTACACGTATCCCGCTTCGATAAGCTTGCGCATGTAACGATAAAAGAAGGTCAATAGAAGTGTTCGAATGTGAGCACCGTCGACGTCGGCATCGGTCATGATGACGATTTTGTGATAGCGAGCTTTCTCAAGATCAAAGTCTTCGCCAATCCCTGTGCCAAGCGCCGTAATAATCGCACGAATCTCTGCGTTGGATAAGATCTTATCCAAGCGAGACTTCTCAACGTTCAAGATTTTACCCTTCAGCGGCAATATCGCCTGGAAATGGCGATCACGGCCTTGCTTCGCAGAACCGCCCGCAGAGTCACCTTCGACAATGAACAATTCGCAATGTGCAGCATCCTTGGAAGAGCAATCCGCCAGCTTACCTGGAAGGGAGCTCACTTCAAGCGCACTCTTGCGGCGCGTCAACTCACGTGCTCGGCGAGCTGCTTCTCGAGCTCGGGATGCCTGCATCCCCTTCTCAACGACCTTCTTCGAAACCATCGGGTTCTCGTTCAAGAACTCCATGAACTTCTCAGAAAATACGGATTCCACTATGCTGCGTACTTCACTGTTGCCGAGCTTCGTCTTCGTCTGTCCTTCGAATTGCGGCTCTGGAATCTTCACGGAAATAATCGCGGTCAGACCCTCGCGAACATCGTCCCCACTTAAATTGGAGTTATTGTCCTTCATGAGATTCATCTTCCGAGCATAATCGTTAATGATTCGCGTAAGGGCACTCTTAAAACCAGATTCATGCGTACCACCTTCGTGCGTATGAATGTTGTTGGCAAAAGAGTAAATATTCTCGGTGTAACTATCGTTATATTGGAGTGCGATTTCGCACGTAATGTTATCTTTGGAGCCTTCCACGTAAATGGGCTGCTCATGCATCTTCTCACGATTGCGGTTCAGGTACTCAACGAATTCCTTGATACCGCCGTCGTACTTAAATGTTTCTGAATGTCCAGTACGCTCATCGGTAAGCACCATTTGGATGCCTTTGTTCAAAAATGCGAGCTCGCGAATACGGGACAAAAGTGTGTCGTATTCGTATACCGTCGTCTCTGTAAACACTTCAGGATCGGGCTGGAACCGAATCGTTGTGCCGGTCTCCTCCGTGTCTCCGATTATCTCCAAATCGGCTTGAGGAACCCCGCGATGATATTCCTGCTGGTGGATATGTCCGTCTCGTTTCACGGTAACGATTAAGCTCGAAGACAAGGCATTTACGACCGAGACACCAACACCGTGCAAGCCGCCGGATACTTTGTATCCTTCGCCGCCGAATTTACCGCCCGCATGAAGCACGGTCATAACAACTTCAACAGCCGGGCGCTTCATCTTCTCTTGTATCCCGACTGGAATACCGCGACCGTTATCCACGACCGTGATGCTGTTGTCTTCATGTACGGTTACTTCGATTTTCGTGCAATACCCAGCCAACGCCTCGTCAATACTGTTATCGACGACTTCCCATACCAAATGGTGCAGACCTTTGGCACTCGTTGAACCGATATACATCCCCGGCCGTTTGCGTACGGCTTCCAAGCCCTCCAACACCTGAATCTGGCTCTCATCATACGTGTTATGATTCACAGACATGCCTTCACCTACTTCTCTAATTTCAGTACCGTTCATTATGCCAATCGCATGTAATTGCAAGAGCATCATCCCAAGCAATCCCAACTGCTAGGCAGTGGAATATAGAGATGACGCTGTCAACAAGGCCATATGCAATGTTCGCTTACTCGTTAAAATGATGCGCACGCTTCTTCAATGTTGTAGATGATATCGGAGAGTAAAATACTTTTCCCTTCGTCACGACGATGGACTTTGCTTCTTCCTCGCCTATCGCCTCAACATTTTTCACTTTGTGCGCATTCGCCACGAACTGCTTAGACAGCTTAGATGATTTCTCTATCGATACATCAAAAATGGCGACCAGTTCCGAGGAACGAATGACTCTTTCTCCGCCCAAGTGAATATACATAGCGCTCACTCCCCTTAGAACAACCTCTTACCGCATGACTTGCCCATTTTCCACGTGGAACATATTTGCATCATGCAACTTGCTCGTATTAATGCCTTCAATGCCTGTCGTCGTAATGAACGTTTGTACCTTGCTCTGAAACGTCTCAATCAGCTGCGTCTGGCGCATCGAATCAAGCTCAGACAGAACATCGTCGAGCAGTAGGATAGGATATTCTCCTATTTCCTCGTGCATCAGTTCGATCTCAGCCAGCTTCAACGACAGCGCTGTCGTCCTCTGCTGACCTTGCGATCCATAGGTTTGCACTTCTTTGCCGTTAATGTAGAAGGCAAGATCGTCCCGGTGCGGTCCGACAAGTGTCATGCCGCGCCGCACCTCCTGGTCTTTCATCTGTGTTAACTTTAACATAAATTGCTCGAATAAGACAGCTTCATCTTCGTCTGGCATCGCAAACGATGGACTATATTCAACGGTAAGAGCTTCCTTGCCATTCGTGATACCGGCATGAATTTGCTCCGCCCATGATTGGAGTTTCTTTAAATATTGTTTCCTTTTCTTTACAACTTTAACACCATTCGTAACAAGCTGCTCATTGAATATATCGAGCATCGTATTCGCTTGTCCGCTTGGGCTGCTCCACATTTGCTTGAGCAGATTGTTGCGCTGCAAGAGCACCTTCTGATACTGCTGCAGATGGTATAGATAGCTTGGCTGAACTTGGCCAATCTCCATATCCAGAAATCTCCGGCGAATGCCTGGCGATCCCTTTACGATCTCCAAATCCTCTGGGGCGAACATGACAACATTAAGCGCACCAATGAAGCCGCTCAGCTTACGCTGCTCTAAACCATTCAGCTTTGCCTTTTTCCCCTGCCGAGAAATGTTTAGCTCCAGCTGAACTGTTCCGTACTTCCGTTCTACAGATGCTCGAAGCTGTGCATGCTCTGCTTCCCATCCGATGAGTTCTTTATCTCGTGGTGTCCGATGTGATTTCGTCAGGGCAAGCACAAATATGGATTCGAGCAAATTGGTCTTCCCCTGCGCATTATTGCCGACAAAAATATTAACTCGATTGTCTGTATTCAATTCGAGCGCGCCATAATTGCGATAATTTTGCAGAGCGATCGATTTGACGAACACTCGATTAAGCCTCCTGAGATGAAACGATGAGGAACTCACCGCATCCATCTACTGAGACAACGTTGCCCGGATACAGCTTCCGGCCGCGCCGCGCTTCATCTTCACCGTTTACTTTCACCATGTTCTCTGCCAGCATAATTTTGGCGTGACCGCCTGTTGAAGCGCAATTAGCCAACTTCAGAAACTGCCCTAGCGTAATGAATTCCGTTCGAATTTGGATGTCATTCATGTCGTATCCTCCTTGTGATGCAGATGCACCAACCCTATCTTAATTTGTGGTGCGGTATGGCAAAATGAGATGCAAGCTGCTGACGTGTTCAGTCGGCTTAATGATGATTGGGCTCATTGCCCCTGTAAATCCAATGAAGATGTTTTCACATTCGACAACCTTCAACACATCCAGCATATATTTCGAGTTGAAAGCAATCCGAAGCGGATCCCCTTTGAATTCCTTCACATCCAATTGCTCTGTAACACGGCCTAGCTCAGATGAGCTGGAGGAAATTTCTATCGTACCATCTTCCTTCGTCTGCAGACGGACAATGTTCGTTTTATCTTCACGGGACAGCAAATAAGCACGGTCAATTGCATCGATGAGCTTTTTTGTGTCCAAAATAAGTTCTGTTTTGTAGTTTTGCGGAATAATTTTAGAAGTATCTGGATACGTCCCATCCAAAATACGCGAATAGAATAGAACTCGATCGATTTTGAACAACACTTGGTTGTCGGCAACGACAATATCCACCATTGTGTTCTGATCAGGGATGATTTTGCTCAATTCATTCAGCGTCTTACCGGAAATGACAACATTCGTAAAACGAATCTCTGGGTCTGCTTGGATATCAGCTGTACGGCTTGCCAAGCGGTGACGGTCTGTGGATACGAATTTCAAATTACCTTCGCTCAGATTCCACAATACACCCGTCAAAATTGGCGTTGTTTCGTTAGAAGAAATAGCGAATGCGGTTTGCTTAATCATAGTTCTCAGCAAATCGCCATTGACTGTAATCACTTGGTTTTCTTCGATGCTAGGCAGAACAGGATACTCTTCTGGATCAAGTCCGACCATCTGGATATCTGTTGTACCAGAACGAAGGAATGTCTGGAATTGCTCCTTCACTTCGATCTCTACATCTTGGGAAGGCAATTTCTTAATGATTTCTACGAAAAACTTAGCCGGCAAAACAACGCTACCCGGACGTTCTACTTGAACAATCGTCTGGCGATCATCCTCAACTGGAATAAAGGTTTGAATAGAGATATCCGTATCACTAGCAGTAAGGGTAACCCCTTGGAACGTAACGTCAACCTTAATCCCGCTTAAAATGGGGATCGTCGTTCTGCTGGAAATCGCTTTAGATACGTTCTGTATCGCTTCATTTAGTTCATTTTTCAATATCGAAAGTTTCATACGTTCACTCCCTAACGCCAATTTGCGTTCATTCTACTGTTGCTATCTGTTACGAATCTTGTTATATCCGGTTGCTCTGAGTCGAGATATGCCGAATATGTGCTCTTCTTATGATGATCTATATAATCTTTTTTAATAATAGTAGTAATAGTAGGGGCACTGAATATGTGGATAACCCTCTTGAACAGGCATAAAGTAAAGCCTATCCACATGTGTATAGATTGTGTATAGGCTTGTTATGTTGTTCACAGCGTTGGATTTTTAATTTTGTCGATCAGGTTCTGTACAACCTTATAAAGTTCCTGATCTTGCTGCAGATTTTGGGTGATTTTCTCGTGGGCATGAATGACGGTTGTATGATCTCGTCCGCCAAAGGCTTCACCAATTTTCGGCAAGGAATAATCAGTGAGCTCCCGCGATAAATACATGGCAATTTGACGGGGAAAAGCGACGGCTTTCGTTCTCTTGCGTGCCTTGAAATCCTCCATCTTAAGTCCATAGAACTCCCCGACCTTATGCTGAATGTCCTGGATCGTAATCATCTTCGGACGGCTGGACGGGATGAGATCCTTGAGTGCCTCTGCAGCCAAGTGAGTCGTGATATCCTGATTTGTCATCGTGGAAAATGCGACAACGCGCGTAAGCGCACCTTCCAACTCACGAATGTTCGTATTGATCTGGTTGGCGATGTACACCATGGCTTCATTCGGTATATCCAAGTTCTCGGCCTTAGCCTTCTTGCGCAGAATCGCAATTCGCGTCTCGAGATCCGGCGGCTGAATATCCGTAATAAGACCCCATTCGAAGCGAGAACGCAGCCGTTCCTCTAATGTTTCGATCTCCTTAGGAGGGCGATCGCTGGAGAGGACGATGTGCTTGTTCTCGTTATGCAGTGCATTGAATGTATGGAAGAACTCCTCCTGGGTCTGTTCCTTCCCTGCCAAGAACTGAATGTCGTCAATAAGCAAAATGTCAATATTGCGGTATTTGTTGCGGAAGCTTTCTCCGCGGTTATCCCGAATGGCATTAATGAATTCATTCATAAATTTCTCCGACGTCGTATAGACGACGCGGCTTGCGGGATTATGCTCCAAAATATAATGACCGATCGCATGCATGAGATGCGTTTTGCCGAGACCTACTCCTCCGTATAAAAAGAGCGGGTTATAAGCTTTAGCCGGCGCTTCAGCGACGGCGAGCGATGCAGCATGCGCGAAGCGATTGTTCGAGCCAATGACGAATGTATCGAACGTGTATTTTGGGTTAAGCATATTGGAAGCCGGTTCATCATAGACAGCGACTCGAGCCGGTGAAGCCTGTGGCTGTACGACTTCTGCTTCCGCTTGAGCTGCTTCCTCAATAATGAACTTGACGTCCACTTGCTTGCCCGTTTCTTCCATCACTGTTGAGCTGACAAGCTTCGTATACCGGCTCTCAAGCCATTCCACCGAAAATGTATTCGGTGCAGTAATGAGCAGCTGTGAGTCTGTAAACTTTACAGCTTTCGTGGCCTTGAACCAGGTATCAAAGCTAGGTTTGCTTAGCTTCGTCTGGATGACGGACAATATTTCCTGCCAATGTTCATTTGCTTGGCGCTCCACAGATTGTTTCACTCCTTCAAGCCTGCTGCGTCTTCATATGACGCGCTTACCGGCAATTACGCCTGAAAAAAGGACAATTGCCCCGACAAGACGCAAAAAGGCTCCGCAAGGCGCAGAAAGCCCTCTTAATGAGGAAGAAGGTTCACAAGACGTAAAATCATCATGAACTAGCCTGTCCTCGAAAAGAGCGTATTGTCGGGGTCTATGCTTACATGTCGATATGCTTGTGCTCCAGAGAAAATTTCTCGCGTTTTCCACGAAACATCAGACATGTTGCTGTCGAAGTATACCGTTTCTTACAACTATTTATCCACAATATGCAGATCATGTCGAACAAGTTCTAAACATGTGAGTATAAATTGTTCACAACCTTATCCACAGACTGTTGATAAGTAAATATCCACAATCGCTATTCACAACCGAAAAGCAATATAATCATAGCAGATGGGGCCTTATATTTCAATAATCGGGCTTATTTTATCCACAAATTCAATAACTTGTGCATAAATGTTATCTACACCACTAGATATTGTTCATAACTTGTTTCTTTTCGACATGACCAGACAAAGGTCCGCTATTTTTTATACACAGGCAAGGGGACGGAATTGTCGATATTTTTTAGTTTTGCACATGTGTATAACAAAATGTGTCGAGCATGATCGAAGTTCGAAGTGTGGATAATCTTTTCTATACATAATAAGAATGTTATTTTTCATTATGATGTGAATTCGGAATCGAAAAGAGATGATAGGAGAAACGGTGAGGATTGACTTTTCCCGCGTATTCTGGTTAAATGTAAAAAGGAATTTTGCGCAGACAGATAAACGTAGCAATGAATGGTTCATCATGACATATCTCGTTCGAGGAGGTGCAATACGTTGAAACCGACATTTAAACCTAACGTGAGCAAACGTAAGAAAGTTCACGGTTTCCGTAAAAGAATGAGCACGAAAAACGGCCGTAAGGTGTTGGCTGCTCGTCGCCTAAAAGGCAGAAAAGTATTGAGCGCATAAGATCGCGTGAATACAAGACCACCTCGGTGGTCTTTTTTTCTTTTTACTCGAAAATCATACGTTTTTCGTCATAAAGGCGTCACATAAAATGTAGTAGAAGAAATGTTTATTCCGTTACGCAGGTGCCCATACTTTGATCATACCAATCAAGCATTTTAGAGTAGGGACGAGCGGAGTTCATCCGGAGAGATAGGAGAAAGATCCGATGCAAAAAGAGTATCGGCTGCAGGATCGCGCAGATTTTACTCGTGTTTATCGCAATGGTCGTTCCTTTGCCAATCATCAGCTTGTACTGTATGTTTATGCCCAGCCGAAGGTTGAACGGTTCCGCGTTGGGATATCGGCGAGCAAAAAGATTGGCAATGCGGTTGTGCGCAATCGAATGCGCCGCATGATCAAGGAAATTGTCAGACTTCAGGCAGATCGCATTATGGATCATGTCGATTTGGTGTTCATTGTGCGTAAAGGCGCGACGGAAATGGACTATGACAAGCTTGCCAAGAGCGTCCATCATGTCATGCGAAAAGCTTCTATATATAAATGAATGTAATTTGTCAGCAAGATCGCACGATACACCTGTTGAATCGTTTCCTTTAACAGGGGAAATGTGATATATTTACTGTTGGAATCGGAAGGTTAAGAGAGGGGTTATGCTATTGTCGCTGAACAAGTTGTTCTCGAACCGCAAATGGCTCTTGGTAGCGGTTTCTGTGCTGTTGATCGTTGTATTGTCGGGATGTACGTCCACGACCACTACGCTGAAGACGGAGGATTTGCTGCAGGGTAACTTCTGGGAGCGTAACGTGGTCTATTATTTTTCACTAGCACTTGATACATTCGCAGGCTGGTTCAGCGGGGAGTATGGATTCGCCATCTTGCTGCTAACCGTTATTGTTCGTCTGTGTATCTTGCCGCTTACAGTTAAGCAAATGCGCAGCTCGAAGGAAATGCAGAAGCTGCAACCTCAGCTCGCTGAAATAAAGAAGAAACATAAGGATAATCCGCAAAAGCAGCAGGAAGAAACGATGAAGCTGTTCCAACAGCACAACGTAAATCCGCTGGCGGGATGCTTGCCAATCTTCATTCAAATGCCAGTTTTTATCGCTTTGTATAATTCGATCTACATGAACTCTGCCATTCGTGAGCATACATTCTTGTGGCTCAAACTGGGTGAGGCGGATCCGTTTTATGTATTGCCGGTCGTTGCTGCATTGACGACATTCGTGCAGTCGAAGATGATGGCAAGTCAAAACCCAATGCAAGGCCCTATGCAATTCATGATGCTAATCTTCCCAGTGTTGATCTTCGTCATGTCGATCAACTTCCCAGCGGCACTTCCGTTGTACTGGGTATACAGCAACGTCTTTACTATTGTTCAGAACTATTTCCTTTATCGCGATAAGGATAAGGAGGTTCGTCCGGCGAAATGAATACGCTCGTTGTATCGGGAAAGACGATCGAAGATGCAATAAAGAACGGTTTGGAACGAATGAACGTAACCGAGGATCGCGTATCTGTTCGCGTGCTGGAAAAGCCATCACGCGGGCTGTTTGGACTTATCGGCGTTCGTCCAGCGAAGGTCGAGTTGACTCTTCTGCCGGACAAGGATGTCCCGCTCTCTGAACCTACAACACAATCATCGTCATCGAAGCCAGTTCAGACAGCATCTGCTGTGGCCGGCATGCAGGCAGCAGCAGTATCGAAGGATAGAGATCAGGAGATGGATGCTGATTCTACAGACGATATTGATCCGATTGAAGAAGCGAAGCAATTCATTATGGACGTTGCCCGCTCGATGGGGCTTGATGTGGAAGTTGGAGTACATAAGAGGAAGGACACGGTAACGCTTGATATTAGCGGCTCGGACTTGGGTCTTATTATTGGGCGCCGCGGTCAAACGCTTGATTCGCTTCAATACTTGGCGAACCTGGTAGCCAATCGTTATTCCAAGCATCATCTCCGTATTATTCTTGATGCAGAGCAGTTCCGCGAACGGCGTAAGAAAACGCTCGAATCGTTGTCTGAGCGGCTCGCGAACAAAGTGATTCGTTCCCGGCAAGAGGTTGTACTGGAGCCGATGACGGCGCAGGATCGCAAGATTATTCATGCGAAGCTGCAGGATCATCCGAAGGTAAAAACTTGCAGTAAAGGCGAGGAGCCTAATCGACGCGTAGTCATTATGATTAAATAGGCATGGCTGCACTTATGAATAACCTCTATTCAGAACGCATAGACAGATAGAAAATGCAATGATTGCGCCTGGTTCAGGGTGCTCTCATTGCATTTTTTCGTTATTTGACTCATTGAACGGGATTTCATGATTAGGCGTTTGACGTAAAATGAGATAATATAAATGTACCCTATATGTGCGGAGGTCATTATTAGGATGAATTACGAACCAATCGCAGCGGTATCTACACCGCTTGGCGAAGGCGGTATAGCGATTATCCGAGTAAGCGGAGAAGGATCTTTCGCTGAAGTGGATCGCATATTCCGTTCAAAAACGAAGCTAACAGAGGCGGACAGTCATACGATACATTATGGACATATTGTTGATCCACAGTCAGGGGAGCGAGTAGAAGAGGTGCTCGTAAGTGTGATGCGAGGCCCTCGTTCATTCACAACGGAGGATGTTGTCGAAATCAATACGCATGGCGGAATTATTTCGGTACGGAAGGTGATGGATATTCTGCTTCAGCAGGGAATTCGTCTGGCGGAGCCGGGAGAGTTCACAAAGCGTGCATTCCTCAATGGCAGAATTGATTTGTCACAAGCGGAGGCAGTTATTGATCTCATTCGCTCGAAGTCGGATCGTGCCTTCAGCATCGCTATGAAGCAGGCACAAGGTCAACTGTCTACGCGAATTAAGTCGCTCCGTCATACACTCATTGAGACACTTGCTCATATCGAAGTGAATATCGACTATCCAGAGCATGATGTTGAAGAGCTGACGAGCAACTTTATTCAAGATAAATGCGGGCAAGTCATGGAAGAAGTGACGCGGCTATTGAAGACCGCATCTGAGGGGAAAATATTGAGGGAGGGTATTGTCACTGCGATTATTGGGCGACCAAATGTCGGCAAATCATCGCTGCTCAATACGCTTGCCCAAGATAATAAAGCGATTGTCACCGATATTCCGGGAACAACTCGCGATGTGGTCGAGCAATTCGTAACCATTAACGGGATTCCGCTGCGTCTCTTGGATACGGCTGGCATTCGGGAGACGACGGATGTGGTGGAACGAATTGGGGTAGAGCGTTCACGCAGTGCACTCCAAGAAGCAGACCTTATTCTTTTCGTTGTGAGTAACAATGATGAGCTTCATCCGGATGAACGGGAATGGATGGAGCAAATTACGGGTAGACAAGTGATTGTCATTGTGAATAAAATGGATCTGCCTACGGTGTTGGATGATACTCCGTTGAAGGAAGCATTTGGCGAGAGCCAAATCGTGCGTATGTCCGCGAAAGAGCAGGAAGGCGTGGACGCGCTGGAGAAGGTGATCTCCGAGTTGTTCTTCAGCGGTGGAATTGAAGCGGGGGATATGACGTATGTCAGCAACGTACGGCATATTGCGCTGCTCAAGAAGACGCTGCGGGCACTAGAAGACGCTGTGGAGGCATCACAGCAGGGAATACCAATTGATATGATTCAAATCGACGTGCGCACCGCTTGGGAGCTGCTCGGCGAAATCATTGGAGACTCTGTAGGCGATTCGCTGATTGACCAGATCTTCTCCCAGTTCTGTCTTGGAAAATAGAGAGTTGTGATCACGGTGAAAGGTCTTGCTGCCGTGAGTGCTGTTTATTTATAGAGAAAGTTGTTAAAGGAGGGAGCCCCATGCCATTTGAGGCGGGACAATATGATGTAATAGTTATCGGAGCGGGCCATGCGGGCTGTGAAGCGGCACTTGCTTCTGCACGGATGGGCTGCAATACGTTGCTGTTGACGATTAACTTAGATATGGTTGCTTTCATGCCGTGCAACCCTTCGATTGGCGGCCCAGCTAAGGGCCATGTTGTACGCGAAATCGATGCATTAGGCGGAGAAATGGGCCGCAATATCGATAAAACCTTCATCCAAATGCGGATGCTCAATACAGGGAAAGGGCCAGCAGTCCACGCGCTGCGTGCTCAGGCCGACAAGGTATTGTATCAGGCAAAAATGAAGGAAACAGTAGAAACAACGCCGAACTTGACGCTGCGTCAAGGCATGGTCGAGGAATTGATCGTGGAAGACGGTAAATGTGTAGGTGCCATCACTAAATCAGGTGCTATCTTCCGCTCGAAAACGGTTGTCTTAACGACAGGTACGTACTTGCGAGGCAAAATCATTATCGGTGAATTGATGTATGAGAGCGGCCCGAACAACCAACAACCGTCTTTGAAGCTGTCCGAATGCTTGCGCAATCTCGGATTTGATCTCGTTCGCTTCAAGACAGGTACTCCTCCGCGGGTGAATGGAGGGACAATCGACTTTTCCAAAACAGAAATCCAGCCTGGAGACGATCATCCGAAGTTCTTCTCTTATGAAACGAAGTCTTCCGATAATGAGCAGCTTCCTTGCTGGCTAACGTATACGTCGGAGAATACGCATCGCATTATCAATGATAACTTGCATCGTGCACCGATGTTCTCTGGTGTCATTGAAGGTACAGGTCCTCGTTATTGCCCGTCCATTGAAGATAAGATCGTTCGCTTTGCGGATAAACCGAAGCATCAAATCTTCCTGGAGCCGGAAGGCAAGGATACAGCTGAGTATTATGTACAAGGACTGTCCACGAGTATGCCTGAAGATGTTCAGTTGCAAATCCTGCGCTCTGTACCGGGACTCGAGAACGCGGAAATGATGCGAACTGGATATGCGATTGAGTATGATGCAGTCGTGCCGACACAGCTGTGGCCAACGCTGGAGACAAAACAGGTAGATGGCTTATTCACAGCTGGACAAATTAACGGAACATCGGGTTATGAAGAAGCTGCTGCGCAGGGGGTTATGGCCGGCATCAATGCTGCACGCAAGGTGCAGGGCAAGCCTGCTGTCATCCTGAATCGCTCGCAAGCTTACATTGGCGTGTTGATTGATGATCTCGTAACGAAGGGGACGAATGAGCCGTATCGTCTGCTTACGTCCCGAGCGGAATATAGACTGCTGCTTCGCCATGATAATGCGGATATGCGCTTGACGGATATCGGGCATGAGATTGGTCTTATTACCGATGAGCGGTACGCTTCATTCCAGCACAAACTTGACTTGGTCGGTCAAGAGCTGGAGCGCTTGAAGGCAACAAAGGTGAAACCGGATGAAGCCGTGCAGGCAATGCTAGCAGAAGCGGGTTCTGCTCCACTGACGAACGGTTGTGACGCCGTTACCTTGCTGCGACGTCCAGAAATATCTTATGCACATGTGGAAAAGTTATTCCCGTCGCCGCTTGAGTTGGATGAAGAAATGAAGGAACAGGTTGAGATTCAGATTAAGTATGCAGGATATATTGAGAAGCAGCTGCTACAAGTAGAGCGTCTGGCGAAGATGGAGAAGAAGCTGATCCCGCAGGATATCGATTATAGTGCGGTTCATGGCATTGCGTCGGAAGCGAAGCAGAAGCTAGCGAAGATTCGCCCGTTGTCGATCGGGCAAGCATCGCGTATTTCTGGTGTAACTCCTGCAGATATTTCAATCCTGCTTGTATATTTGGAGCATTACAACCGCGTAACAGCCGAGAAGCACGCTCAGTCGTAATTCGGGTGAGCGGGCAGTGCCAAGTATGCAGGTTGGGGACATTAACTGCAGAAGAGGAGATTGCCAGTGATGGATGCATTGCAAGAACAGTTCCAAGGCTGGCTATCCGGACATGGATGGCCACCGATTACAGATACACAGTGGAATCAATTAGAGACGTATTATCGGGTGTTGGTGGATTGGAATGAGCGGATGAACTTGACCGGCATCACCGAGCGTGAGCTCGTATACGAGAAGCACTTCTACGATTCACTGACACTAGGCTTCCATGTCAATATGAAGGAAGTCAAGCGTATGGCTGATATCGGTTCAGGGGCAGGATTCCCAGGGATTCCACTGGCGATTATGTTCCCGCATTTTCAGTTGACGATTGTTGATTCCCTTAATAAGCGAATTGTATTTCTGAATCATCTGGTGCAGGAGCTTGGATTGACGGGGGTTAGCTGTATTCATGGGCGTGCTGAGGAGGTTGCTCGCAAGCCGGAGCACCGCGATCAGTATGATCTTGTGACAGCACGTGCTGTTGCCAGATTGAACGTGCTGAATGAGTTCTGCCTGCCGTTCGTGCGTCCAGGCGGCACATTCGCAGCGATGAAGGGGACAGATCCACAGGAAGAGATTGTGGAGGCGAAGCGAAGCCTACAAGTGCTGCAGGCCACATTTACAGCTGACCATGCATTGAAGCTTCCGGTGGAGCAGTCCGAGCGTCACATTATAGTGATGTCGAAGAAGGGGCCAACACCGAAGGCTTACCCACGTAAGCCCGGCACGCCGCTGAAGACACCAATTGTGTAGAGGAATATAAGGCAAGTTAGGAATAGGGAAAAGAGGCCGAAAACGTTAGGCCTCTTTTTTTGTGTCAGTCGATGTGGATGGAACTAATATTCGGCTATGATTGCAATCTGGAATCAAACATCAATTGGATGTGAATACCGAACGGATCTTCGATTATACCGTAGGCTTTGCTGAATATATTGCTCGATAATGGGACAATAATGCGTACCCGTTTATCCGTAATCAAGCTGGCATAAAATCGTTCCACTTCCTCTAAATCAGGGCTCTGAATGCACAGTGACGTGTTATTGCCAACAGTATAGGCTTCCCCAGGGTTCATTGTATCTTCTGCAATCATTATTTTCGTTCTGCCAATCGATAAGACAGAGTGAGTAATCTGATTCTTGTTGTCCTCCGTAAGCGTTATGGAGCTGTCACGCTTCGCCATGTCTTGATAGGTCACAACCAGCAATTCCTTCGCGTTCAAATGTTGTTTGTAAAAATGAATGGCTTCCCGTGCTTGTCCGTTCATGGACAGGAAAATAGCGACTTCTAGTGTTGCGCTCATCGTATCAGTCTCCTTGTGGATCATCGTGGTTGGCAGATATCTTTTAGCATTTGATATTTGACCTTGGTTTTATCATAATTGCTAAAGGTATCAAATCATGACACCTTTAATAAGGAGATTCGCATGAATAAATTAGAACGATTACAAGACATGCTCAGATACTTAAATAGTCGAGAGTTTTTTAATTTAAAAGACCTCATGGATAAGTACCAGATTTCAAAAAGTACAGCTTTGCGTGATATTCGCTCGTTAGAACAATTAGGCATGCCTATCTATTCGGAATATGGATGTCATGGGCGATATGGTATTTTGCAGAATCGATTGCTATCGCCGATTATCTTTACGCTTGATGAAGTTTACGCTCTGTATTTCGCCATGCTGACGCTGCAATCTTATCAATCTACTCCATTTCATATGCATGTCAATCAGCTGCAAGAGAAGTTTGAAAAGTGCCTTTCGCAAGAACAAATCAAGAAGATTCGTAGCATGAAAAAGGTTCTGCAATTGGAAAGCAATCAGCATCATCATGTAAGTCTTTATTTGGAACAAATCTTGAAGAGCATTCTTCATGAAAACATCTGCACCATTCAATATACACGGAATAAGGGCAGCAAGAGTTATCGGGTTCAATTTTTCAAAATTTCTGCTAAGTTCGGTCAATGGTACGCAACAGGGATAGAGGTAAATACAAATCAACAACGAGTGTTCCGATGCGATAAAGTTACCTCCATGCAGGTGGAAGCAGAAGAATCCCGCTTTTCACTTGATGAACTAGTTAGCCGCTCTTTAGAACTATACCAGTCGGTGTGCCATATTCGTTTTGAGGTAGAAATTGAAGAGCAGGCCAAGGACATCTTCTATAAAGAATCTTATCCTTCTATGAAACTAGATATCGGTGAACAGACCGTCATTACAGGATTCTACAATCCAGGAGAAGAATCATTTATCGCCGAATATTTCATGAGGTATGGCAGTCATGTGGTAGCAGTAAAGCCTGGATCATTACGAACAATGATTCAATCGAAGGTAGAGCAGCTCTTACAGCATTATCAAACCTCAATTACTTGAGTTGGAGAAGGCTATGAATCTATCAGCGGAGCAAGCAGGACTAACTGGGGAAAATTGGGGCAGCTAGATTACAGTGGCGTAAATCTTTCCCTCTCTATCCTATGTTACGATTTAAGAGACATCATGAATGGCTTAGAGAGAAGGAAATATAGAATGAACATAGATTGCTGGTACAAACCGATATGGAAGGTCTCATGTGCTTTGATTGTTGCTGCTGGGGTATTGGCTGCTCCTCTTGGAGTGGGGACGGCTTCTGCTCAAGCGCCGCTACTGCCTGTAGGTGGGCCAATGATCGTTCCATCTCATACAGCAGCGAAGACAGATGATCCATACACAGGAAAAGGGATTAAAGTCGCCGTCATCGATTCTGGTGTAGATATGGAGCATCCCTTATTGAAGGATCGAATTGTGAAGGCATATGACTTTGTGGAAGGTGATGAGTTTCCACAAGATGAGAAGGGACACGGCACGCATGTTGCTGGTATTGTGGCACAGCAAGCGCCTGGCGCCTCGCTGCTCATTTACCGTGCGGTCGCCTCTGAAGGTCATGAATTCACGTCTACGATTGCAGAGGCAATGCAGCGTGCGATTGAAGATGGAGCGAGAGTCATTAATTTATCCCTGCATTCAGATATCGATGCTCCAGATGAACCACTGTCCCAGGCAATTGCGGATGCAGCAAGCAAAGGGGTGGTTGTGGTCAACTCCAGCGGCAACGCAGGGGAGAAGCTATGGAGTATTACAGCGCCAGGACTGGTGGAGGATGTCATCACCGTTGGGGCATCTACCTTACCTACTTATGAACCAATGCTCTCGAAGAACGATCGCAGCATACGCCTAATTTCAGATAGAAATACACCTGCTTTTCCGAAGCAGGGCTCCGCTGATGTTGTCTTCGTTAGTGGGTACAGTCCTAGAGTAATTACACAGAAGCAGCACCAAGGGAAATGGATCGTAGTGAGGACTCCCAGTTCCTCGGTAACATCTTATTATGAAGCGGCATGCCGAGCGAAGGCAAGCGGTATTCTGTTCTATCAAGATGGGAAGGTAGAGTGGGAACCGGAGATTAATATTAATATTCATAATGAGCAAGATCATCGACTTATTCCCGCGGCTACGATTTCTCCACAAGGAGCGACGATGTTGAAGCAAGGCAAGTCGGCAGTCTGGCAGTGGGGAGAAGAGCAGAGAAGCCGAATGTCAGCGATGAGTTCTCGCGGTCCCGCTGTAGGCACTTGGCTTATGAAGCCGGATCTTGTAGCTCCGGGGATTGATGTACGCAGCTCGATGCCGCGTGATCTATATGAGCAGGGTTATGGGAATATGAGCGGATCGAGCATGGCCGTCCCTTATGTGTCGGCCGCAGCCGCGATCATTCTAGAGGCACATCCGGAGTGGACGCCTGCAATGGTGAAGTCGGCGCTGATGACTTCAGCGGATAAGCTTACGGATATCAATGGATCGGAATATCCGTATCACGCACAGGGATCAGGACTCGTAAATATAGATAAAGCGCTGGATGCACATACCTTCCTACAGCCCACGGCGTTAACGTATGGAGTAGTTGGATCAGAGTCTTGCGGTGCAAAGAAGGAGCAGACGTTCCAAGTGACGAATCGCACCGCGCAGGAAATAACCTATCAGGTTACATTGTCATCCGAAGCAAGGAAATGGGACATCTCCTATCCTGCTTCCATTACGTTGCAGCCTGGCGAGACAGTCCGTGTTCCTGTTGTATGGGATCTAGCCACTCTTATGGAGACGGGAATCCTTACTGGGAGCCTCCAGCTTACGAACGGAACAGAATTGCTACGAATCCCTTTCCAATTGATACATGGTTCCGGTCATTATCCGCTGCTGACGGGATGGTTTGCAGACGATCAACTGCTCACGCCGAACGGGGACAAACATAAGTCAATCCGATTCCATTATTATTTGCCAGGCGACGTCGATCGAATGATTATTACAGCGAGTCGTATTGACTTAGGGAAGAAGGCTGAAGGTGAATATTTATTGTTCAATAAGCCGAATCCTATCAATGGATTGCATACGTACGAATGGAATGGTACAGATGTGACGGGCCGCAAACTGCCAGATGGGTTGTATAACTTGAAGAGTAAAGTGTTCGCGGATGGACGTTCGGAGATGAAGGACGATCAAATTATCTATATCGATCGTGAAGCCCCTAGGGCAACCTTTATGAAGGCAAAGGCGGAACGTGGAGTTGTGCAAGGGACGGTTCAAGACATGATGCTAACCCTTGATTATGCGGTACGACCTATGTTTCGTATTGCCTCGGGAAATAAGCAGCCGGCCCTGATTGATGTGAAGTGGAGTACTTCGAACACAGGAGATTGGAAGAGTGTGAGATTCAATGAAGACAAGAGGATGTTCCACGTGTCTCTTGTAGGGTCAGGGCTTAAAAAGGGCAAGCACAATATATTTATCCGGATGGAAGATGCCGCTGGCAACGTACAAATTCAAAAAACACAAGTAAACATATAGCAGCTTGGAGCGGGGGGCATCCTCCGCTTTATTCTATTTACATGGAATAATTTTCATATTTATAGAGGTGGTAAGAGTTCATAGAATGTTAAGGAGGCAACCTAATCTTTTGCAATTATTTATGATAGGATAAAGAAGCTAACGTGATAGAATGTGGGGAAATGTTTCACGTGAAACATGTTCATGATAGATAAGGTGTTATCAAGAAAGTGATTAGAATAGAAGTGTAACGACGGCAAAAGATATCATTCGAAGTTTTTCTTTTATCGTGTACAAGAAAAGGCAGGAAAAAGGCACAAGCTTGGAGAATACATAAAGGCAGAGCGTATAATTTTGTCGAAGGAAAGAAATGGTTCAAGTCAGATGTCCTACTCTATCATTGTCGCGAAGGACGTAAAGGGAATGGAAAATTGCGAGGAGTAGCGGGAATCGCAGCCCAATTGCCTCCTTGAGCGACGTAGGGCAGAAGATCAAGGATGGAGCAGAGCACTGCCGCTTCTTCATGTGCCTGGCATTATTTTGAAGTTAGGTGGTATTATACGGAAATGAAAGAACAACTGTCTCGGTTATTCGGTTTTGCGGAGCGTCAATCGCTGGATGAAGTGAAACAGCTTCCGGTGAATGAGATTGTCAGCAGTCCCTATCAGCCTCGAACTATATTCGATGATGAGCGTATTGATGAACTGTGTCAGACGATCAAAACGCACGGCGTTATTCAGCCGATCGTTGTCCGCCAGCGAAACGGGCAATTTGAAATCATTGCCGGAGAGCGCCGTTGGCGTGCTGTCAAGAAGTTGGGCTTGGATACGATCCCGGGCATCGTAAGAGAAATTAATGACGCTCAGGCGGCATCCATTGCCTTGATCGAGAATTTGCAGCGTGAAGGGCTTACAGCGATTGAAGAAGCATATGCTTATCAGAAACTCATTGATTTGCACAATTTGACGCAAGAAAGCTTGGCGCAACGGCTTGGCAAGAGCCAGTCTACAATAGCCAATAAAATTCGCTTGCTGAATCTACCGGATGTAGTGAAGCAGGCCTTAATGGAACGCAAGATTACAGAGCGACATGCAAGAGCATTGCTTGGTCTCGATTCAGAGAGTTTGCAACTCAAACTGCTTGAGGAGATTATCGCGAAAGAATTGAATGTTAAGCAGACAGAGGCACGAGTCGCGTTTTATAAAGAGGTTCACAAGGCGAAGAAATCGAAGCGTATCTCATATACAAAGGATGTACGTCTTGCGCTGAATACGATTCGACAGTCAATCGATCTTGTGACTGGATCAGGCTTAAAAATTAAAACGGATGAACATGATCATGATGATCATTATGAGATTGTCATCAAAATACCGAAAAGGTAGATTATTATAAACGTGTGTTGTTTAAAGAGGTCGACAGATATTTCTTACAAGGGTGCAGCAGCCTTAATCAATAAGAAGAGGGATTTATGGCTATAGCTAGGGAATTGATGAAAGTAAAAATCCTACTGGCAGAGGGGACGTAAAGCTAGCTGCTCCGCATATACATTTGCACTCACATCCTGACCTTTTTAGTAACCTATATATCAGATTCACCTAATTATCGGTTGATACCAGCCTAATCGTTGTATGTTTCCTATCGTACGACGATATTGTTGTCATGCGTAGTGCTCAAATATGTGCAGCGGCAGGCAAGAGGCCGCTCTTTTCTGTTTTTGTGGTCGTTAGCGGTTATCGTTACAGCTAGAAACGCAAAAGAAACAACATTGAGGTGAAGAGGAATGGCTAAGGTTATTGCCATTACCAACCAGAAGGGCGGCGTCGGCAAGACAACGACGACGGTAAATTTGGGTGCAGGTTTGGCGTTATTAGGGAAGCGGGTGCTGCTTGTCGATATTGATCCACAAGGCAACACCACGAGTGGTATCGGGATTAACAAAGCAGATGTAACGAATTGCATTTATGACGTGATAATTAATGATGTTCATCCGAAGGACGCAACGATTCCGACTATGGTCGAAGGTCTGCACATTATTCCGGCAACGATACAATTGGCGGGTGCTGAGATTGAATTGGTTCCGACGATATCACGTGAAGTACGATTAAAGAAATCGCTTCAGCTTGTAGCACATTTGTACGATTACATATTAATTGATTGCCCACCTTCACTTGGGATATTGACGATCAATTCCTTAACAGCATCCCATTCGGTCATTATACCGATTCAATGTGAGTACTATGCGTTAGAGGGACTCAGCCAATTGTTGAATACGGTCAGACTTGTTCAGAAGCATTTGAATACCTCTCTGCAAATTGAGGGTGTTCTTCTTACGATGCTTGATGCACGTACGAACTTGGGTATACAAGTCATTGATGAAGTTAAGAAGTATTTTCAACAGAAGGTGTATACAACGATTATTCCCCGTAACATACGCCTTAGTGAGGCACCGTCACATGGTCAGTCGATCATGACCTACGATCCGAAATCTAAGGGTGCGGAAGTATATTTGGAACTTGCGAAGGAAGTGATTTCGTATGAGTAAGCGATTAGGACGTGGATTAGACGCGCTCATTCCGTCACTATCCGTCAATGATGACGATAAGGTAGTAGAGGTATCTCTACAACAGCTGCGTCCCAATCCATATCAGCCGCGAAAACATTTTGATGAGCAGTCTATTCAGGAGCTTGCAGAATCAATTAAGCAGCATGGTGTCATTCAGCCCATTATTGTGCGGAGTGTTTTAAAGGGATATGAGATTATTGCTGGAGAACGCCGCTATCGAGCCTCTCAGCAGCTTGGTTTGCAGCATATTCCAGCAGTTGTTCGCAACTTCTCCGATCAACAAGTCATGGAAATTGCCCTGATTGAAAATTTACAACGTGAAAATTTAAACGCCATTGAATTGGCCGTTGCTTATCAAGCTTTAATGGATCAGTTCACGTTAACGCAAGAAGAACTATCTGTTAAAGTAGGTAAGTCGCGCTCACATATCGCTAATTTTCTGCGTCTGTTGCAGCTCCCAGAAGAAGTAAAGGAATGTGTTTCACGTGGAACACTATCAATGGGACATGCGCGTGCCATTGTAGGGGTAAAGGACGAGGCAAAGGTGAAGCAGTTGGCTAAAGCTTCCATCGAACAAGGGTGGAGCGTTCGTCAGTTGGAGGAAGCAATCCAGCAGATGAACAAAAAAGGGAAGTCAATTGATAAAACGAAGCTTATCCGCAAAGATCCTTACTTAGACGAATTGGAAGAAAGTTTGCGTGAACGATTCCGTACGACAGTTAAAATTAAACAGAGCAAAGATAAAGGGAAAATTGAGATATCGTACTTTAACAAGCAGGATCTGGAGCGATTATTAGAATTGCTTCAATCGTTGTCGGCTCAATAAAGCCTTAGTTGGGATTCTTGTACATGAACTGGCATTCTTGGTTGTTATCCGAAGCAAGAGGGGATTACACTAAGCATGCCAGTTTTGTGTTGGGACAGAACAATCAGCCAGAAGGACAAGGCAACGATAAACAGTTTATTATTTACAAAATATTGAAGCAAAAGGTTACAACTTTGTTGTCTCTTCATTTGGTTAGATCGTGTTATAACTAAATGTAGAGATCCGTTAAAAGGGCATATTTCCGAATATCATCAATGACCATAAACAGGTTCAGCTTCATCGCAGCCTTTGGAAGTTGATATAGGGCAGAAAAACGCAGATTTTTCAAGTTAATGGTGGGGAAAAAGTATTGTATGAGTCCGATGAAAAAATTTATACTAAGAATGGACGAAATACATACAGAAAATATGACTCATCATTCGGCCAGCTCGCATCATAGCTGCCCATTATAGATAATAAATATTGATAGACAGCAAGCGAACTAATGGGGAAACGCAAGGATGAGGAAGTCCGTGCATTTGAGGTACGGGACACGTTATAGGCAGGAGAGAACAAAGACTTATGATGAATGAATTGCAGAATGATTGGTTGCCGCTCATTGCCGCTGGCATCGGCATATTGTTATTGTTGTTACTTATTATTGTTCTTCTCCAAGGGTCACAGCTCCGTAAGCTTCGCCGCAAATATGAGGCGATTATGGGGGAAAGTGGTATTGAAAATTTGGATGTTGTATTGTCCAGCATGCATGAGGATATTGCACATCTGCAAGGGAAGACGGAACAGCATCATGCTGACATGGAGCAAACGAAAAAAGCTCTGAAAAAGATGAAATCCCACGTCGGCATACAGCGTTACAATGCATTTGCAGAGCGCGGGAGTGATTTAAGCTTCTCGATTGCATGGTTAAATGAGGAGCAGGATGGGGTTGTCATTACAGGCATCCACGGACGGGATCACTCATATGTATATGCGAAGCCCATAGAGAATGGACAGTCTTCCTATTCCTTGTCCCCGGAAGAGAAGCAAGCAATGGAGCTTGCAGAGGCAAAGAAGGGCTCCTAATCCGTGTACTTATCGATGGGCTAAGGAAGTGAGTGACTGTTCGATTGTATCCGCGATCACCTCGGCCATACCCATGACCAAATGAAGCCTAGTATTTTGCAATACGAAATATTCCATGAAGCCTCCGACGTTGACAATGCCTGTAATGTGCATATCTCCGATCGGGGGCAATTGTTTATTTACCCCAGCCCCAGGACGGACCGGCCCTTCAACGACTTGAACGGAACCCACACTGCTGCTCTGGCCAAGACAAGCGTCAACTGCAATAATGAAGGTATGAGGATCGCTCGCTTGCAGTGAATCTATCGTCTCTTGCAAATTCATGGCATGAACAGGCTGCTGTAGTGTCCCGAGAACTTGAAAGTGACGGGAAGTGGACTTCGACAGCCGTGTCCCGACGAGAGGGCCGAGACAGTCGCCCGTTGAACGATCGGTTCCAATGCAGATAACCGTTGTCGACTGGTGAGAAGCTCGCATTTGCAAATGGTGTTGGCAGGAATGAATTAGGGAAGATAGTGCGTTAGGTGCATCATAAACCACTTTACATGGATGGCATTCATGGGTTGACGGGCGTTTGAACAAAGAAAATGTCATCACAAGCAGCCTCCGTTTTCTACTAAAGGTACTATCTAGTATATGGAAGCAAGAAAACTTTTATACTTCGACGAGAATAAGTTCCTATTTTATAATAAAGTGTCCTAACATTGATAACGCTAGATAGTAATAGAGGGGGAATGAAGATGTTATGGGCCGCAGCGGCAGATAAGCCAGAAGAAGTAACCGACAATATTGAACAGACGCTGTCGGTATTCGAGAAATGGCAGCAAGGGATATGGAACTGGGTAACCGATATGGCAACTTGGGAAATGCTCTTAGTAAAAACCATTAAAATTGTACTGATTATATTAGTAACCAGAATCGTGATTCGCATTGTTCATCGAATGATTAATCATACGATTGCCAAGCAGGAGAAATCCCGCCTGAACGGACAACCGAGGCGGCTTGTTACGGTAGGAAAGCTGCTTAAAAATATGACCTCGCTTGCAATGAATTTTATTATGATCCTTGTAGTTTTATCGGAGTTCAATGTGAATTTGGCACCGCTGTTAGCGGGGGCAGGGGTAGTCGGCTTGGCCATTGGTTTTGGTGCTCAAAGCTTGGTGAAGGATGTTATGACCGGATTTTTCATAATATTGGAGGATCATTTCGCGGTAGGCGATGTCATTAAGGTTGGATCCTTCCAAGGTACGGTAGAGATGATTGGTTTGCGGTCGACTCGGATCCATAGCTGGACTGGAGAGGTTCACGTCATTCCAAACGGTAGCATTACCGAGGTAACCAACTATTCACTAAACAACTCGATTGCTGTTGTGGATGTATCGATTGCTTATGAGGAGAATGTAGAGAAGGCTATTCAAGTCATGAATAAAGCGCTTGAAGCATTGCCAGAGCACAATGAGAATGTAGTCAAGACGCCGCAAGTTTTGGGCGTTCAAACGCTTGGGCCTTCAGAAGTGACGATTCGGGTTATTGCCGAATGCCGTCCATTCACCCAAGCAGGTGTTGTTCGTATGATTAATGCAGATATGAAGCGGGCTCTAGAGCGAGAGGGAATTGAGATTCCATACCCGCGCCTCGTTACGTATCAACGAGCAGAACAAGGAGGGAATATGTAATGGATCGTAAAGTCTTCGCACTGGGTGATATCGTTCAAATGAAAAAGCCTCATCCTTGTGGTACAAATGAGATGGAGATCATTCGAATGGGCATGGATATCCGCATTAAGTGCGTTGGATGCAAGCATAGTGTGCTTGTCCCGCGCGCGAAGTTCGAGAAGAGCATGAAGAAGGTGCTTCGTTCTGCTCATCCTGATTCTGAGTAAGATAATTTTGTAAAAAATATGTTGCAATATAGTGTGGACTATGGTAAGATAACTCTTGCTATGGAAAGGTACCCAAGAGGTCCAAGGGGGCTGACTCGAAATCAGCTAGGCGTCGCAAGGCGTGCGTGGGTTCGAATCCCACCCTTTCCGCCACTTATTGGATATGATAACTCCGGAGCTTAGGCTTCGGAGTTTTTTGCATGTTATAGGCAAGTTTTTGCTGCCTCTGGAGCTGTCGATGACGATGTATGTGTTGTTGTAACAAATGCTGAAATAAATAGAGAAGGGACTTCGCATGCGCGAAATCCCTTCCTGGTTGACGGTGCTTATTCGACTTCTATCTTCACAATTCAGATGGCTTAGGTTTTCTTCATCATATGGAACCATATAAAAATTCCATTACGATAAGTGTGTTACAGATAAATGCTCTACAGCACAACCCCTCGCTTCCCTTTATTTCGTAAAGTTAAATGTCTCCACTAGGCTTCTTTGCTCCATTGTTCAACGGAACCCACCTCGCTTCGCACCGTCAGTTGTTATTATGGATCGTTATTGCGGAATTATACATACATCCGAGAAAAAAATAAAAAGGGTGCAGCAAATGAGAGAAGGGATCTCGCATGCGCGAAATCCCTTCCTGGTTGACGGTGCTTATTCGACTTCTATCTTCACAATGTTCAGATGGCTTAGGCTTCCTACATCACATGGAACCTTTACGGTATCCATATTACGATAAGTGTGTTGCAGACAAATGGTCTTTAGCACAACCCCTCGCTTCTCTTATGTCGTAAAGTTAAATGTCTCCACTAGGCTTCTTCGCTCCATTGTTCAACGGAACCACACCTCGCTTCGCACCGTCAGTTGTTATTATGGCTCATTATCACGTTTCTATACACGGATAATAAAAAAAGTGAAACGATCGAATCAGTGCGTCAAAGCATGGCGCTTTTTCTTCCACTTTCGGTCTTTGTTCGTTGTTTCAGGGAATGTATCACCCTTCTTCAACTTAATTTGTTTTGGATCTTGAATTTCGGTATGGAAGCTTCTTTCACCGACTTCCATATAAATGGCATCATTGGGTGCTTTGTCTCCCGGTTCGAATTCTGTTTTCTCGCCCATTGTGTAACCTCCTGAAAGGATGTTGTATAGATGCAGAAGCGTAACGAGATCGCTTGCCTATGTAGTGTGTGCGCAGGGGTATCCCTTAATGAATGGAGAAAAGTGCTTGTATGCGGACACGAAGATGCACTTGCATGTCATCCTTCATTTTGGTACACTAGTTTAGTGCGAGTTTTCTCGCTCCTTGCTTCTGACAAGATCAGAAGCCTGAAGTCCATAAGGAGGTGAACGTGAAATGCGCAAATACGAATTGATGTACATCATTCGTCCTGACGTAGAGCAAGAAGCTGTTCAAACAACAGTCGACAAATTCCAAGGCGTTATCTCTAACGGCGGTGGAGAAATTACGAAGCACGATGTGATGGGTAAGCGTCGTCTTGCTTACGAAATCAAGAAGTTCCGCGATGGCGTGTACGTTCTCGTGAACTTTACTGCAGAACCTGCAGTAGTAGCGGAGTTGGATCGTCAACTTAAGATTTCTGACGAAATCATCCGTCATCTTGTTGTTAGCGACGTGGCTTAATAGCCAAAACTATCGTAAGTTCGTAAAGGATACGTCGAAGGAGGGGATAGCATGTTGAATCGCGTGATATTGATAGGACGTCTTACACGGGACCCTGAATTGCGCTACACTTCATCTGGAGTGGCAGTAACGCAGTTCACGTTAGCGGTTGATCGACCGTTCTCGAGTCAAGGTGGGGAGCGTGAAGCGGACTTTATTCCAGTCGTTACTTGGCGGCAGCTAGCTGAGACATGTGCAAATTATTTGCGCAAGGGTCGGCTTACAGCAGTAGAAGGACGCATTCAAGTGCGCAACTATGACAATAACGAAGGTAAACGTGTATACGTGACTGAAATTATTGCTGATAATGTGCGTTTCTTGGAATCGAACCGTGATAACGGGGGAACACGTGATGATATGGGCGGCGGCAATTACGGTGCACCAGCACCGCAATACAACAATGCTCCAGCACGTGGTGGGAATTCCAATTCTCGCGGACAAGCAGCAGCAGATCCTTTCTCTGATGACGGTAGACCTATCGACATTTCCGATGATGATTTGCCATTCTAGAACGGAAAGGACTGACATGAATGAGCTTTAAGCAAAATGAAGGCGGCGAACGCGAAGGCCGTAAATTCGGTGGCCGTAGAGGTCGTAACAAGCGCCGTAAAGTGTGCTTCTTCACAGTGAACAAAATCACTCACATTGATTATAAAGACATCGACCTGTTGAAGAAATTCATCAGCGAGCGCGGCAAAATCTTGCCACGCCGTGTAACAGGTACAAGCGCGAAGTACCAACGTGCTTTGACGATCGCTGTAAAACGCGCTCGCCAAGTAGCATTGCTTCCGTACACTACGGAGTAATGATGGTGCAGAAGACAGCTGATATGATATCAGCTGTCTTTTTTATTGTCTTTTTTAATTTATCGACAGAGGGCTTTTCGTTATCTCACATCGTGTTCGATTTTTGAATTGCTGATCTTATGGATTTCTGATCAAATATGTAATCATAACTGGAATAATTCCTTCTGCCACATGACCAATACAGTGGAATGATACCCGTGCGGTTGACATGGCCTAGAGAGGGATGAAGCTCCTCTACGGATTGAAGGGAAGCAGGGGCTACAATCGAGCCTGGTAACGCTGTTCCATTCGCAGGAGGAGCGAATTCTCCGCGACAATGGAAGCGGAGTCTGAGCTTGACCTCCTCCTGTTGCATAGGATTCATCATGTACAAGTATAGAACATACCATATCTTTACTTGTGCGGCTAATACAGTAACCCATCCTTTTTTCTAATTTACCATGCCTGTATCCCATTCAATCTTGATTTCGCAAATGAATAAATGCTGCTCCAGTTGGATGGGGGGTTCCGTCTCGAGGCGGATTCCTTCATATGGCTGCAGTGATACAATGGATAGCAGGAGAAGGATGAAAATGGTTTCGGTACGGAGGTTTAGATCATGAGATGGCACGAACGATTCAGTAAACGTTGGCAGGGACAAGAAATCGACTATCAATGGCCATCCCCACAGCTTCCGATTATTAGCATCCGGAGCAGTGGCGCTAGCCGAGTAGGCCGACACAGTAAGGTCGCAATTGGCCTTATCGCGATTGGGGATATCGCAATCGGTCTCATCGCTGGAGGAATGATAAGTGTTGGTCTGTTTGCATTTGGTGCCATATCCTTAGGACTGCTGGCAGCAGTGGGTGCCATTGCATTCAGTGATTTATTTTCGGTAGGGGCGATTGCGGTTAGTGATTGGCTGTCCATTGGCGCTGTGGCCGTGAGTAGTGTCTTATCCATCGGTGCTGTTGTAATTAGCAACGTGGCATTAGGAGTCGTTGCTATCGGTCAATATGCGTATGGTGTCGTCGCTATAGGCAATCATGGGTTTGGACTCATTCCATTAACGTTAGATGTTGTACGCTGGGTAAAGAGCTGGTTCGGATGATCATTATTCCATATCCTGTGTGAAAACCGCCCAAAAATGGGCGGTTTTTTGGTACTTCTGTCAAAATAGTGATCCGGATCATGAAATCTGTATTTTCCTTTTTGATCGTTTGCATGTAAAATAAAAATATTGTTTCATGCATAATCATCAAAGAAATTTGTCAAAGAGGGTTCTGATTACCGGTCGTTACAAACAGATAAAATCGACCGAGCATGCTCATCCTATATCTGATACAGCTTAACCATAAGGGAACGTGGATATTCCAATATTGGGTTATGAAGCTGTCAGTGTAGAATGTGAGCATGTCTTTTACATTCATCGTCACATACTGTTCTAGGCAGGTACTAAGCGGTATGAAGCTCATGTTCAACGAATAGAGTAAGTGCACGATCGCATGATCAAAGCCGCAATTATTACGATTCGAATAAATGAGAAGTAAAACGATGAGCAGCTAGCGTGGCTGGTCTTTTTTGAAAAATCACCATGCGACACTTTCTAGGGGAATAGGTACTGCTAGTATAGGAAATTCGTGTCGTTCGCACTGGGGCGGGTATCTTTGAGAAGTGAAGCAGGTGTGATGTGCTGCCAATTTCGAATTAGAGCGAACCGAAGCTTACACACATGAGGAAAAATGAAACACCGTACGCGGATAGGGAAATCAGATTGACGCGGATAGCTATGCGCAGCATAATGTTTTTCATCTGGTCAATGCGGAAAATGCCTAAGAGCTATACTGAAACAGGTATGGAAGGCAACAAAAATGCTTCTTATATGTATGAAATAAGAACTATCGGTTAGTAAATGGATTTTGGATATGATCGCATCACATAAAGGAAGAAGAGGATTACGAATGAAAAAAAATAAATATAAAAAATGGGGAATCGCCCTGGCAATCATCGCGATTGTTGGTCTTAGCGGATTTATATTCCGCAAGCAGCTAGCGGTTCTGGCCTTCGATATGTTCTTATCCGGGCATGTAGAAGAGACGCTTGATAAGTCTTATAAGCCAATTGAAGGCAAAGAAGAAGTAATTCGCAAAGTGACGGAGCCATTCTCAGTACTACTGCTGGGGGTTGACCAGCGAGGTAAGGAAATTGGACGTTCTGATACCATTATATATTCGGTTGTAAGACCACAAGATAACAAAGTATTGCTGTTATCGATTCCACGTGATACGTATACGGAAATCATCGGCAAGGGATTTGAAACGAAGCTCAATCACGCTTATGCCTATGGCGGTGCGAAGATGAGCATGGAGTCGGTAGATAATCTGCTCAAGCATAAGGTTGACCATTATGCGACAATTAACTTCGAGGGATTGAAGGATGTCGTCAATGCATTAGATGGCGTTAAACTCCCAATTACGAAGGCGATCGTCAACAAAGATCCCGATCATGAGAAGTTCCGCATAGAGCCGAACAAGCCGATCTATGATGGTCAAGAAGCATTGTACTTCGTACGTTACCGTGAGGATTCGGATATGAACCGTACGATGCGTCACCGCATATTCTTGAACGCGGTTATGCAGCGTACCATCGAAATGGATAAAATCGGACGCATTCCAGAGCTTATTGAAATTATGGGTGAGAATTTTACAACGGATATGCGACCGAAGTATATGATTGATTTGGCCAAGACGATGTTCACAAATGACGGAGTACCGAGCATTAGCAGCTATATGCTGCATGGTGACGGCAAGATGATTGGCAACGGCTGGTATTATATGGTGAAGGATGAGGATCTGGATTATATTAAGACTCTGCTGGACAACTGGCTGGATCCGAAGACGAGCAAAGAGAATCTAATGGAACCACGCCAAGTGAAAGAAGATTAATGGTATAGAAACCGGAAAGTCAGTCGTATTTATTACGGCTGACTTTTTGTTTTTGTATGCCTAAATGTGTTAATTTATTGTTAGGGAGTTACAGCGATCATCTCGCTGGAGTCGTTTGAGGAGGAGACCTAACGGATGAACATTGCTTTTTTCTTAACACCGAAACATGAGGTTGTTAGTCTTACATTGAATACAACATTGAGACAAACACTCGAACGAATGGAATATCATCGGTACACGGCTGTTCCGATTTTGAATGATGAAGGGGAATATGTAGGAACGGTTACCGAAGGAGACCTGTTATGGCACATGAAAAATTCCAATGGCGCGATTACGTTTGAGAACGCTTCAAAATCCTTGCTGAAAGAAGTTTCGCTGAATATGCATAATAAATCAGTACGAATTGACTCCAATATGGAGGATCTTATTAATTTGGCTAAGGTGCAGAACTTTGTCCCGGTGGTTGATGATATGAACCGTTTTATTGGCATCGTGAGGCGCAGTCAAATTATCGAATATTGCGAGCAGTTCGTCACCAAAGCTATGGACGTGAAGTAATTATGGTATAATGAAAATGACGCCCTTTTCAGAAATATGGAAGATATAGGGATATACCCGCGGAATAAGCGGTCTCGGGGTTTCTTTCCGGGGGAAAAAGATTGAATGCGCAAGAGGTGAACGTATTGAAAAACCGCTGGTCATCGTCTTTATTATGGGCGATTGTAGCGCTCGTATTGTTATTATCCATATTGCAGCCGATACAGGTGTTGACGATGAGTTTTATGGCGGTTCCATTTGTGATGCTGTATGCAACGCAATCAAAGCAGAGATTCGCTCTTATCACTGCTGCCGTGCTTGCCGTCGTCTACTTGTTAATGGGGAAGGCAGGCATGATTGTTGCTGTAACCGCCTTGTACTTTATTATTCCGGGCATTGTCATTGGCCACATGTTTAAAAGCAGAAAGCCTGCACTCAACGTGTTCGTTGCTGGAACCGTGACCTTTCTCGTTGAGTCCCTTGTCCTCTTCGTCATAGCGAAGTGGGTACTAGACTTCAATGTGTATGAATTTGTGATTGAGATGCTGAACTACGGGATGGTCGGTGTTGAGCAGTCTGCACTATTCCCGACGCAAGTGACAGCAGAAATGAAACAACAATTTGCGCTTCTCATGAGCAAGATGGTTCCATTTATGATGATTGTGAGTGCGCTGTATATGGGTACGATTACGTACGCTATCAGCCGTCGTCTATTAACCGCGCAAGGACATGATGTGCAGAAGATGAAACCTGTACACCAATGGATGCTTCCGAAGTCTCTTGTCGTGTACTATTTCATCGTTGTGATTCTTGACCTTGTTGGCCCGAAGTCAACGGACAGCTTCTTAACGATGATTGTATTGAACTTGGCGCCGCTCTTGCAGTTGGCATTCGTAGTGCAGGGGATTGCCTTTCTCTTCTTCTTTGCGCACATGAAGAAATGGGGCAAGGTGCTGCCGATTGTCATTACAGTAGCTGCATTGTTCATTCCACTGCTCTATTCACTACTTCGAATTGTAGGATTGGTGGATCTCGTCCTTCCGATGCGGAAGTACCTGTCCAAACCAAAAGTATAGGGTGAGAAGGCATGCCTAAACTATTGTTCCAACGTTGGTATACGAAGCATACAAGCTGGACATTCGTTGTATTGATCGCCATGAGCTTAGTGCTGACCTGGTATAACTGGGGAGTCGGGGTATTGGCATGGATCAGTATTGCAGCGCTCGCTATGGCATCGTTCACGGCAGAACGTAAATTCCGGGAAGAGACGGAGTCGTATTTATCAACGCTTGGATTACGAGTAAAGCGGGCTGGGGAAGAGGCCATCATCGACTTGCCGTATGGCATCCTTTTGTATCGTGAGGATCGTGTCATAGAATGGCATAATCCTTATGTATCTCAGCTAACCGGACAGGATGGGTTAGTTGGAGAGGAATTGACGGATATCTTCCCACAGCTTCATATGGGAAAAGAAAAGGATCGCTCCGCTGAATTGTTCATCGGTGGGCGTATCGTACATGCGGATATTGTGCCAGAGGAGCGGGTTGTCTACTTTACGGACATTACTGACCTGTGGAGCTTACGTAAACGTTATGACGAAGAACGGATAGCAGTCGGAGTCGTCATTATGGATAACTTGGAGGAATCGACCCAAGGGCTGGACGACCAGCAGCGGGCTGCCCTGCTCGCGCGTGTAAATGGACAGATTACGTCCTGGGCAGGCGAGCATGGTGTATTGATGAAGCGGCTGTCCTCTGATCGACACTTCATGATTATGGATGTGCAGACACTGAAGGCACTGGAGCAGACGAGATTCGTTATTCTTGACGAGGTTCGGGAGACGACGCTTGATAATAAGCTTCCAGTAACACTCAGCATGGGCATTGCAGCTGGCGCAGACAGTATCCCAGAACTGGGTCAGCTGGCACAGTCAAGCTTGGATATTGCACTTGGCCGTGGTGGAGATCAGGTAGCGGTTCGCATGGGACAACGATTATCGTTCTATGGCGGTAAATCGAATGCGGTAGAGAAACGGACTCGGGTTCGCGCACGGGTTATCGCGCACGCGCTTCGAGATTTCATTAAGCAGAGCGACGCTGTGTTCATTATGGGGCACAAAAATCCGGATACGGATTCGATTGGATCGTCGATTGGCGTGCTGAACGCATGCCGAATGCTTGGAATTGAAGCCTATATCGTGCTGGAAGAGAGCAATCCTTCGATCGATCGTCTAGTGGACTATTTGAAGAAGGATGAAATTCTATGGTCAAGGTTTATCTCTCGAGCGGAAGCTATCGAAATGATTACGGAAGCAAGCCTTCTGGTTGTATGTGATACACACAAAGCCTCTATGGTAGAAGAGCCGCGTTTGCTTCAATCGGATCGGATTGTCATTATCGATCATCATCGCCGAGGCGAAGAGTTCATTAATGATGCGGTTCTCGTTTATTTGGAGCCCTATGCATCTTCTACGGCTGAGCTTGTTACGGAACTGCTGCAATATATCCATAATCGGATAAATCTCAGCATGCTGGAGGCAACGGCATTGCTGGCAGGAATCACGGTAGACACGAAGTATTTCACGCTGCGAACAGGCTCGCGTACATTCGATGCGGCAAGCTTCCTTCGCAGACAAGGTGCAGACCCATTGCTTATCCAGCGCATCTTGAAGGAAGACCTGGATGAGTATATTCAGAAGGCGGAAGTCATCCGCCATGCACAGATGCTGTATGGACATATTGCGATTGCGGTTACAGAGCCAGGACGAAAATTTTCTCAGTTGCTCATTGCACAGGTAGCTGATACGCTATTAAATATGACCGATGTTCTCGCTTCGTTCGTTATTAGCGAGCGAAATGACGGACTCATCGGGATTAGCGCGCGTTCGCTGGGCCAGATGAATGTACAGGTCGTTATGGAACGGCTGGGCGGCGGCGGACATCTAACGAATGCCGCAGCTCAATTGCAAGGAACGCTTGTTGAGGCAGAAGCGAAGCTGAAGCGCGTGCTGGAAGAAATCGACGCAGAAGAGGGGTTGTTCGAATGAAAGTCATCTTGTTGCAGGATGTAAAAGGACAAGGCAAGAAAGGACAAGTCAAAGAGGTTTCCGAAGGGTACGCTCAAAATTTCCTCATCAAGCAGGGACTGGCTCGTCCGGCGACGGACGGCAATCTTAAGACCCTGGATCAACAGAAGAAGTCAGAAGATAAACGCAAGGAACAAGAAAAGATAGATGCGGAAATGCTTGCAGCGAAGCTGGGAGAAACAACAGTTGAGTTGAAGGCAAAGGCTGGTGAAGGCGGCCGTCTGTTCGGTGCCATCACATCGAAGCAAATTGCAGAAGCTCTTGCAGGCATGAAGATCAAAATAGATAAGCGTAAAATCGAACTGCATGACCCGATTCGTACGCTGGGATATACGAATGTAGCCGTGAAGCTGCATCCTGAAGTCAAGGCGACGATGAAGGTGCACGTAACGGAGGAATAGAATGAACGAGATGTATGTCGATCGTGTTCCGCCGCAGAACCTGGAGGCTGAGCAGGCCGTTCTCGGCGCTATATTGCTCCACTCCGAAGCGATGATCACGGCGATGGAGCGGATTCAGTCCGAGGACTTCTACAATCCGGCCCATCAGATGATCTATGAGGCGATGATCGAGCTGGGCGAAGACAACCAGCCGATAGACCTTGTAACGCTTACAGCGAAGCTGAAGGATAAGCAGCAGTTGGAAGACGTCGGCAGTGTGTCTTATTTGACGAAACTGGCCAATGCGGTACCTACCGCAGCCAACGTCGATTATTACGCGCAAATTATTGAAGAAAAGTCAATGATGCGACGTCTCATTCGGACTGCCACGCAAATCGCAAGTGAAGGCTATACAGGCGGCGAGGATGTCTCTGGATTGCTTAGCGATGCGGAACGACGTATCTTAGAAATTTCGAATCGCCGCTCTTCGAGCGGCTTTATCGCGATTAAAGATGTGTTGATGGAAGTCTATGATAAGGTTGAGACATTAAGCCAGCAGACTGGCGGAGGGACGACAGGAATTCCATCAGGCTTCCCTGATTTGGATAAGATGACATCGGGTTTCCAGCGCAGTGACCTTGTTATTGTGGCTGCTCGTCCGTCCGTCGGCAAGACAGCCTTCGCCTTGAACGTAGCCCAGAATGTTGGGGTTCGCGCGAAGGAGACGGTAGCGATATTCAGTCTCGAGATGTCCGCGGCACAGCTTGTACAACGTATGGTCTGCGCCGAGTCGAATGTTGATGCAGGACGGCTTCGTACAGGTGCGCTTGAGGATGATGACTGGGAGAAGCTGACGATGTCCATCGCAGCCTTGTCCGAGGCAGAGGTCTACATTGATGATACACCAGGGATAACGGTGGCGGATATCCGAGCCAAGTGCAGACGCCTGAAGAAGGAACATGGTCTTGGCATGATCTTGATCGATTACTTGCAGCTGATTCAAGGACGCGGCAAGCCAGGCGAGAACCGTCAGCAGGAGGTCTCCGAGATATCACGTACGCTGAAGCAGATAGCCCGTGAGCTTGAGGTTCCCGTTATTGCCTTGTCCCAGTTAAGCCGGGGCGTAGAGCAGCGGCAGGATAAGCGTCCGATGATGTCCGATCTTCGGGAATCGGGTTCCATTGAGCAGGATGCTGATATCGTTGCATTTTTGTACCGTGATGATTACTACAATCAGGATACGGAGAAAAAGAATATTATCGAAATTATTATCGCTAAGCAGCGTAATGGTCCAGTAGGTACGGTGGAGTTGGTGTTCTTGAAGAACTTCAACAAATTCGTCAGCTACGAAAGGAATCATCAGGACGCTTCTGCGGGATAATAAGCGTAAAAGAAAGCGAACGTTGTTTTCCGAACATTTGGTTAAGGTCGGATATCAACGTTCGCTTTTCGTTGACTTTGCACTATTTGACTGATAAACTAGGTATGCTGCTTGGAGCAAAAGCTTAAAAAAGCAGTGAATAACGGTGTGTAAACACCCGCCGGGGGTATGAATATGTCTACAGTAGTCGTCGTAGGAACCCAATGGGGAGACGAGGGGAAAGGGAAAATCACTGACTTCCTCGCCGAAAGCGCCGACGTGGTTGCGCGTTATCAGGGTGGTAACAATGCGGGACACACGATCTTGATTGATAATAAGAAATATAAGCTGAGCCTGATTCCATCCGGTATTTTCTACACAAACAAAATTTGTGTAATCGGTAATGGTATGGTCATCAATCCAAAGGCACTAATCCAAGAGATTGAATATATTCACGAAAATGGTTTCTCTACCGATAATCTTCGCATTAGTGATCGTGCGCATGTCATCATGCCGTATCACATGGTGCTGGACGGTCTGGAGGAAGAGCGCAAAGGCCCGAACAAGATTGGAACGACCCGCAAAGGGATCGGACCTTGTTATATGGATAAAGCAGCTCGCAACGGCATTCGTATTGTCGACTTGCTCGACAAGGATGTATTCGAGAAGAAATTCCGCCACTTGGCAAATGAGAAGAACGAGTTAATCAGAATGTATGGCGGCGAAGAGCTGGATATCGAAGCTACGTTGCAGGAATACTTCGAATATGCAGAATTCATTCGCAAGTATGTGGTTGATACCTCGGTTGTACTTAATGATGCAATCGATGACGGCAAGAAGGTATTGTTCGAAGGTGCGCAGGGCGTTATGCTTGATATCGACCAAGGTACGTATCCGTTCGTTACTTCTTCGAACCCAACAGCTGGCGGTGTCTGCATCGGTTCTGGTGTTGGCCCATCCAAGATTGAAGAGGTTATCGGCGTAGCGAAGGCTTATACGACTCGCGTTGGTGATGGTCCGTTCCCAACAGAGCTGAACAATGAGACAGGCGACTTCATCCGCGAAGCTGGCCATGAGTATGGTACAGTAACAGGTCGCGCACGTCGCGTAGGCTGGTTCGACAGTGTCGTCGTACGCCATGCCCGCCGTGTGAGCGGGATTACAGGCTTGTCCCTGAACTCGCTTGATGTATTGACTGGACTGGAGACAGTTAAAATCTGTACGGCTTACAAGTGCGGCGATGAGATTATCGAGCACTATCCAGCAAGCTTGGATATGCTTGCGAAGTGCGAAGCAATCTATGAAGAAATGCCAGGCTGGTCGGAAGACATCACAGGCTGCAAGACGCTTGATGAACTGCCTGAATCAACACGCAACTATGTGAAGCGCGTATCGGAGCTGACAGGCATTCCGATCTCGATCTTCTCCGTTGGCCGCAACCGCGAGCAGACGAACCAAGTGCGTTCTATCTACCGCTAATTGCAGCATAATATAGAAACGAAACGGCTTTTCCTTCGGGAAGAGTCGTTTTTTTTGTATATAATTGGGCATACTAAACAGTAAATGACTGTGGGCCGGCACGGATCCCGAATACAAGATAGAGGAAGAAGAGTCATATTAGAGGCTGCTAGAGGCTGCTAGTACTCTATTATACACACTCGGGCACGAGGGAGGGCTATTGCCCTCGCGTGACAGCAAGAGCTGGCTAGGAGGTAGTATAGATGCGCTTAGTGTGGCGTGTGATGCGGTTAGCAATGACGATTTTGGTCGTAGGTATATTATCTAGCTTATTAACGGTTGGAACGACAGCGATCGTAGTCGATCGATATATTCAGACTGCCTTGGATAGTTTCCATATCCCAATAGAACGGAAGCCGCTGACACTTACCTCTATGTGGGGTGTTCTGCTTGGCTCCGATGTACAAACGGCTAGTCAATCAAATAATAAGTCTACAGGTACGAGTCAGGATGGGATAACGGGAAATAGCGGAAACCATACAGAACGAACCACTACTAATAGTCAGGAATCGGGATCGAATCGGAATGGGCAGGGAGCGACTGAGACGAATGGCGGCGGAACGACAGGATCCCCATCTGCTGGAGGAAATGAAGGCAAGAGCGGATCAACTCCAACGCCTGATGGCGCTTTTCCGGTAATGGGGGGCATAACATCCGGTCAGGAATCGAAGGGGCGGGAGGCAATAATAGTGCCGCCTGACGCGATAGCGAAGAGCAAGGAAGAGTTGTCGAAGGAGAAGAAGGATCAAATCTTTGCAACCTTGATGAAGAAGCTCCCGCAAGAGGATTGGCAGCGCATCTCTACCTTAATGGAGGGAGGATTGACTTCCAGTGAGGTTATGGAAGTCGAACAGATTCTCGCGAAGCATCTGAATGACGAGGAATATAAGGAGATGCGGGAGTGGATGGTGGGAGAATCGAAGACGAAGGATACTACAAGCACTACAGATGGTTCAAATGCGAAGGAAAGCAAGACAGAAAGCTCGGGAACACCGTAGTCTGATTCATAGGCTTCACGATGAACATCTTTGTGAGAACATATGCTGAATAAACCGATTAAAAGGATTGCATAATAAACGCGAAAGTGGCCATCTCCTACGGAGAGCACATTTTCGCGTTTTTGTTTTGGAAAAGTAAGGGGTGTAAGGATGAACAACGTCCAAAAAATGACGAATTCGGTCAAGTTGCAATGTACTTTCGACCTATGGTACATTAAAAAAAGATGACAAAACGTTAACTTTTGTAAATTTTCATAGAAAAAGATCACATTACGTATGAGAATATAGGCATTGTATTCGCAAAGGAGACCATCATGGAACGTTTCAACGGAAATCGTCGGGAGGAAAAGGAACAAATGAATGATCGCAACCGATGGCAACAATGGACGGCTGCATGGCGGGAACGGTTGACGAGGAATCCTGCAACCCGATGGATGACAAAGAGGAAAAGAACGATTGTATTCGCAATGAGTGGCATGGCATTGGCTGCATCTGCAGTATGGGGAGGCATTACCTATGTACAAGCCAATACGATACCTTTTTATCATGTATACCATAAGAATGAACTGGTGGGCACGGTGTCTGCTCTAGAAGAAGTAGAGCAATATTATGCAGCTCGGCTCCAGAAGGAACAGGCTAAGTATCCGAACGCCCATATGAAGATAAATCGAGAGGGAATTCGAACGATTGAGGATTCCGGATTCAAGGCGAAGCCGACAACGGAAGCAACGTTAGCGAAGCTCGATCAATTGACGCCTGCATATGCAGAGGGTGTAGAGCTGAAGATCAACGGCGCGACAGTCGGATATGTGAATGACGAGGCTACGGCCGAGAAAATATTGAAGCAGGTAAAGGCGAAGTACACTCCATCTGCATCGAACAAAGGGAATGCGAAGGAAGTGCGCGTATTAGCTGCGCCTATGCGCTCTGCGAAGGCCACGAAAGCCGTATCACGCTTGGAATCTGTCAGTTTCCGCGAGCGTGTCAGCACGGAAAATGCCAATATTAGCCCAGACCAACTGATGACGCAGGATGAGGCGATTAGCAAGCTGACGACAGGCCTCACGAATAAGCTCCAATATATTGTGAGGGCAGGAGATACCGTTTCTTCAATTGCAAATAAGATGAATGTCTCTATGGATGCGATCTACCATAACAACCCGACTGTCGGGGAGGAACGTCTGCAGGATGGACAAATTCTTAATTTGACGGATACGAAGCCGCTTATTACCGTGAAGACGGTTGAAGCTTATAGCGAGTATTTGGTGACTGAGCCGCAGAAGATGATTAAGGAAGATCCGAATATGCGCTCGGGGGAGTCCAAGGTCGTGCGCAAGGGCAAACAGGGATTAAAGCGCATGTCTTATCGCCTGGTGAAGGACAACGGCAAGCTGTCCCACGAGGAATGGATTGAGCAAGAGGTTGTCGAGCCTGCCATTCCGGAGATTGTCATTCGCGGTACGAAGGTCGTGCGCGGCGAAGGGACAGGCTCCTTCGATTGGCCTGTGAACAGTGCAACCTTGACAAGCGGATTCGGCAAGCGCTGGGGCCGCATGCACAAGGGGATCGACATGGTATCCTCGGATCGTTCGATTATGGCTGCTGATGAAGGCGTCGTACTGTTTGCGGGTGTGAAGAACGGGTATGGCAATTGCATCATCGTCAACCATCGCAATGGGTACAAAACCTTGTACGGCCACCTAAGCAAAATTAATATCAATGCCGGCGATATTGTGGAGAAGGGTCAAGATATTGGCGTAATGGGCAATACGGGCGATTCCACAGGTACACATTTGCATTTCGAAATTATTAAAAATGACGAAGTGCAGAATCCTCTTAAATACTTATAAACGCAAGCTAGACGGGACGAATCGGATGTCCCGTCTTTTTTATATTTAGATTGCCGCGTTATGCCGTCTTCTCCAACGTTTGGGTTCGGGATGTAGAGACAATTATGGTAAAATAGAGTGACATAAGGACTGGCTGCATGCAGAACGGAATTTGTGACTGTATTAGTACGTGGCAGGAAATGTGAAGGTAGAGGGAGAGGTGCGGATTCGTGTACGGCAAAATTCTCGTTGTAGATGATGAACAACCGATTGCAGATATTTTAAAGTTTAATTTGGAGAAGGAAGGCTACGAGGTCATCTGCGCCTTCGATGGGGGAGCTGCCGTTGATTTGGCAATATCGGAGAAGCCGGATCTTATGCTTCTTGACTTGATGCTACCCGTGAAGGACGGGATGGATGTGTGCCGTGAGGTACGTCAGCATTTGCATATGCCTATTATTATGCTGACGGCGAAGGACACAGAGCTTGATAAGGTATTAGGCTTGGAATTGGGGGCCGATGACTATGTGACGAAGCCGTTCAGCACGAGAGAGCTGCTGGCTCGGGTTAAGGCTCACTTGCGGCGCCAAAACAAAATCTCTACTCCAGATCCAGAAGAGGATGCTGAGACATCTGCCGCAGAGAAGCAGGGTATGAAGCTGCATGAGCTGCTCATTGATACGGATATGTATGTAGTCTATAAGAACGGAGCTATGCTGGATTTGACGCATCGGGAGTATGAACTGCTGTTCTACTTGGTGCGCAATGCTGGCAAGGTCATGACACGCGAGCACCTGCTGCAGGCAGTGTGGGGATATGAGTATTTCGGAGATGTGCGCACGGTGGATGTAACGATACGCCGCCTGCGCGAGAAGATTGAGGATGATCCGAGCAAGCCGGAATATATCATTACACGGCGCGGATTGGGATATATGATGCGCAATCCGCGGAGTGGAGGATTCTAGTGAAGCGGGGGCTAGGTCGATTTTTTCGCACCATTCAGGCGAAGCTGATTATTATTTATGTTCTGCTTATCTTAATTGCGATGCAGCTCATCGGTGTCTACTTCGTCAGTTCGATGAAGCATACGCAGACGACCAACTTTACGAAGGAGCTGCAGAACACAGCAGAGCTCATGTCTATTTACGCGGGTCAGACGCTGAAGGGTGATGAGACGCTGGACGATGAGCAGACGCTGGAGGCGCTCAATAAGTTCGTGCGCAGCTTCATCAATATGAATGGTGTGGAAATACAGGTATTGGACGTAACCGGGAAGGTATTGACGACATCTGTGCCTACCCATATGGAATATGTAGGACGCAAAAATACAGAGACAGTAGTGAATCGGGCCCTGCAGGGCATGCGTGACAACCAGGAAGTTATCATTGATGAGGACAATGTGCGCAAGCAGGTGCTGGCGAAGCCCGTCTACTCCAATGGGAAGCTCGTCGGGGCCCTATACATTGTCGCATCAATGAAGGAGCTGTACGCGACAATTGAGGGGATCAATCGGATTTTCCTCTCGGGGATGGCGATTGCACTTGGGTTAACGGCCGTACTGGGTGTCATTCTGGCCCATACCATTACACAACCGATCAAGGAGATAACGAAGCAAGCAACGAAGGTGGCGGAAGGGAACTTCGCAGGACAAGTTCCTGTGATGGGCACCGATGAGATCGGCCAGTTGAGTGAGGCATTCAATTATATGACGAGGCGCTTGCAGGAAGCGCTGAATGCGAATGAGGAAGAGAAGGAGAAGCTGGCATCCATCTTGACAAATATGAGTGACGGCGTTGTCGCGACCGATGAACAAGGTCAGGTTATTCTCGTCAACAGACGAGCGTGCAAGCTGCTAAGCATCAAGCAAGGCGAGGTAGAGGGCAGTCCCATGTCCGAGGTGCTTCGTGTGCCGCAGGAACAGATCGATGAGATGGTGAACGGCAAGCTGAACTGGATGCTGCTTCCTCGAACAGAAGAACATGAGGGTGATGAAGATAGCGAGACAATCCTGCGCATATCCTTCACCCCGGTTCATCGCCGTGGGGAAGGTATGACAGGATCAATTGTCGTGCTGCAGGATGTGACGGAGCAGGAGAAGCTGGAGCAGTCTCGCCGCGAGTTCGTAGCCAACGTGTCGCATGAGCTGCGGACGCCACTGACGACGATTAAGAGTTATGTTGAGGCATTAGGCGACGGCGCGCTGGAAGAGCCGCAGCTTGCAGGGCGCTTCGTTGGCGTTATACAGAACGAGACGGAGCGCATGATTCGTCTCGTTACGGATTTGCTGCATCTGTCGCGCCTTGATTCGAAGCAGGCGAAGCTGCGCAAGCAGGTGACGGATATGACGGAGATGCTGGAGGATGTCATCGACCGATTCTCCTTCCAGTTCCGCAATAAGGGAATTGCTGCATCAGTTGTCATTGATCCGGACATTGGCAAGGGAGGCTTAGTGATGATCGATCGGGATCAGATCGATCAATTGCTGGATAACCTTGTGTCCAATGCGGTGAAGTATACGCCAGACGGCGGCGAGGTGAAGCTGGTTGCGGTTCTGGATTCTTCTCGCAGCATGCTTCATGTATCAGTGCAGGATAATGGGCTGGGCATTCCACAGAAGGATTTGGAACGAATATTTGAACGATTCTATCGGGTAGATAAGGCTCGTTCGCGCAATATGGGCGGTACAGGACTAGGCTTGTCCATTGCCCGGGAAATTGTGAGAACGCATGGTGGGGATATATGGATTGAGTCGGAATGGGGCGAAGGTACACAAATTACCTTCTCGCTTCCGTTGACATCGATGAAGGCGGAAGGGAGTGAGGCAAGCGAATGGTAGAGCGATTTAAGACGATGCTGCTAACATTTCTTGTGCTGTTAAGCTTGCTGCAGAGCTTCTTCCTTGCTTATAGCATGCCGAACTTCGATGTACGCAAAAAGTCGACCAGCGACTACATTACGACCGATCCGCTCGGGCCTGAGGAGAAGGTAGAGAATCTAATCTTCCCGGAACAGCTGGTTCTTCATCTCGGAGGAAATAAGCATACCATTCTATATCCAGGCATGACGTTCTATAACATTATTGTGAAGCGGCTGCAGGGACGCTCGTATGATGGGTTCCAATACCGCTCGCTTTCTGCGGTGGATTGGAATCGAATACGCGAGGAGAATGAGGGAGTGGAACTGCTTTTCCACGCGCCTATCCCATTGAAACTGCTGCAGAAGGTGTTTCCGATTGGTGACGATTCTGCGCTTATGGATGAGAGTATTCGTCGAATATGGCTGTATACGACGAAGGATACGAAGGAAGTCCGCGTCTTCTTCTTCAATGCGAAGGGGGACGCTGTCTATGAGTCGACCCGAGCAGACTTGACCGAGCAGGATGTGAAGCAGCAGGTCGAATTCGGACGGTCTTGGACGCCTTATAAGTTGGTTAACGGGTCATATTATGTTCCAGAACAGCCGATTGAACTGCTTGAGGTTACGCTTCCCTATGATCGAATTACGGCAGAGCAGATGCAGCGCAGCCTGTTCAATGATCCTACCGTTACGAAAAATATAGAGACTGGGAATTCGGAAATTTATACCGACGTTAAGCGCGGCTTGGAAGTGAATAGGGGCCTGCAATGGCTTATCTACTCCGATCCTGTTGTGCAGACGGAAGGGCAGCAGGATATTGCTTCTGATGTCACGGCAGCAGTCCGCTTCATTAACCAGCATGGAGGCTGGAATGGCAGATATCGTGTCACCTTGCCGGACAATGAGAAGAAGGATGTGCTGAACGGAGCAACCAGTGGATTAGGGACAGCCTTTCGATTCCAGCAATATTGGGGCTCTTACCCGATTGTCAATACAAGTCGCTTCCGCTTCGGGTATATGCAGGTAACGATGCAAGAGGGCACGGTTACGAGTTATGAGCGGTCTCTTGTACAACTTCATCAGCGTGCAGAGAAGAAGGAAATGCGCCAACTGGTGGTTGGGGACGCGTTGCTTCAAAAATTGAGTGCTCTCAGTCAGAAGAAGCAAATCGTAGGAGTTGACCCGGTATATATCCCTGAGCTAGGGAAGGAGACGGTTCGGCTGCTGCCTGCATGGCAGGTAAAGTACAAGGATGGGTCGACCGCATTGCTCGATGGATCTGTTAAGAAATGAACGTAAGATCGTATCTCAGAAGGGAGGAGTCAAATGGATTGGGGTCGGGCGAAGAATATATTGATCTATGCTTTTCTGCTGCTCAATATTGTGCTGGGCTATCAGCTCTGGCAAGAGGTACGCGACCAAATGCATTCCGAGCTGGATTGGACCTCCCTGTCTGATGCGGCGAAGAAGATGATGGAAGTAAAAAAGATTCAAGTTACAGCCAAGATTCCTTCAGAGACACCCGCCTTACGTGAAATCACGTACCGATTCGTGAAGCGGGGCGATCAGATGGAACCGCTCAAGCAGCCGCAGGATACGAAGATCGTATTTATGGAGAATGATTTGATCAAGTCCCTGCAAGGGGATATTCCTCATATTGAGATGTACCGATATGACCCGTTGACGGGTAGAAATGGAACATTCGTCTTGTATCAGCGACTGCCAAATGGCCTGCCGATATTCGAAGTGACATTGGAGCTGGCACACAGCCAGCAGAAGATTAAGGGGTTCCGGCAGCAGTATGTAGAGTTGATTGAAGCTAAGGAGAGCAAGGAGCAGAAGATCTTGCCGGCTTCTCAAGCATTGGAGCATGTGATCTTGAGCGCCTTAATGTCAGGGGCCGTCGTCAAGGATGTACAGCTTGGCTACCATGGTCAAATATTCGATGCGGCCAATACACAGGTGGCAGCGCCGTCTTGGCGCATCCTCTTGGAAAATGATGAAGTGTATTATGTGAATGCGATAAGTGGAGCAATTGATACTCCGCAAGAAGGAAAGAAGGAGAACGATAGATGAGTATGCGATTTTCAGTACTGTCGAGTGGATCAACAGGCAATGCAACGGTCATTCAGAATGAAGACGCAACTGTGATGATCGATGTTGGTCTAAGCTGCAAGCGGACAGAGCAGCTCCTGGAGGAACAGGGGCTCTCGGGCAAGCAGATTGACGCCATATTCGTCACGCATGAGCATTCTGATCACATCAAAGGTCTTGGAGCCTTCTCACGCAAGCACAACGTGCCGATCTATGCCAACGAGAACACATGGGAAGCACTAGAGAAGCATGTGGGTGAAATTGCAGACGAAAATCGGATTGTCATGCAAACGGGGGAAGCGCGCGATTTCGGGGATCTACGCATAGAATCATACGGTATCTCTCATGATGCTGCCGAGCCGGTGGGTTATAAGTTCTATGAAGGCGAGACAAAGCTGAGTGTGACAACGGATTTAGGTTATATGAGCGATAAGGTTCGGGATGAGATTATCGATTCGGATGTGCTTGTGCTGGAATCGAACCATGATACGGAGATGCTTCGTATGGGGCGGTATCCATGGAATATTAAGCGACGGATTCTAGGAGATATGGGGCACTTGTCCAATGATGCGGCAGGCGAGGCGCTGTGCGAGATTGCTACGGGTAATACCCGCCGCGTATACTTGGCGCATTTAAGCCGGGATCATAATATGATGGATCTCGCCCGCATGACGGTAAAGGGAGTTATGGAGGACAACGGCCATTTTTACAAAGAGAGTGAACTGCAATTAAAAGATACGTATTATGACAAGCCTACGGCATGGGATACGGTTCATGCGAAGTCTGTGGTTCGTCTGTAAGCCATCTGTCGAGATCATTGGCTTTCCGTGATATATCCTCCTGCGTAATCAGGCCTTTCTCCACGAGAAGCTCCATGAGGGTGGATAAAGCCAAGGTGAGACGGTATTGATCTTCCTTCATATCAGCTAGTTGTCCGACTAGGTCGATGTCCGACCAGATTGTGCTTGAAGTCGTCATAAATCTAGTTCTCCTTTCTATTAGGGGAGGGAGATTGTTTCTCTCAATTCCCTGTTTGTATGATAGAATATGTACAAGCTTGCAAATCTATTACATTTCTTTTACATGACAAGCTCATAGTGTGCATTAATATATAGTGTTGACGATTTTCAGCCATATCATTCCGTGGTGTAATGATGCTGCGAAGGCAGTGGTTCAACCCGTGGATCGATCCCGGTTGGAGGGTTGAGGGGAGTTGTTCGGATGAGCTTGTTTGATGATGATTTTTTCTCGACAAAGGTATCTGGCAAGGTAAAGCGCAGATGGCAGGAGCGAGAGACAGGAACGGGATGGACACTGGGCAAGACAACTCAATCCGGCCGCAGGTGGTCCACCGTCCAAGTGGCTATTGTGAGCTCGGTGATTAGTGCCTTGTCAGCCGTTATTTTATATAGCTGGATTGTGGGAACAGGTTCAGTCACACAGCCTGTGACCATTAATCGCACAGGTACGGTTGATCCCTATGATCGTATTGTGACTGTAGCCGATAAGGTTGGGCCTGCGGTGGTCAGCATCGTCAATGAGCAGAAGCGAGTGGCAGCAGAGACTGATGATGAGAAGGACACAAATCTAGGATCAGGTGTCATTATTAAGCGCGATGACGGCAAGGCGTTCATCCTGACGAATGAACATGTCGTACAGGGGGCGGATAAGCTAGAGGTGGTGCTCTCGAACGGGCAGCGCAAAAATGCAGAACTCATTGGCAAGGATCGGGTAATGGATATTGCCGTTCTTCTTATTGATGATGCAGGTGTATCCACGGTGGCAGAGATTGGCGATTCACGCCGTCTGCGTCTCGGGGAAACCGTCGTCGCAATCGGCAATCCACTTGGCTTAGGCGGTTCACTGACAGCTGGCATCGTTAGTTATACGAATCGACTTATCCCGGTATCCTTGAACCAGGATGGTGTATATGACTGGGAGCAGAGGGTCATTCAGACGGATGCGGCAATTAATGAGGGCAACAGCGGCGGCGCACTCGTGAACTTGCAGGGGCAGGTTATTGGCATCAATACGATGAAGATCGCGACGACTGGCGTTGAGGGCCTTGGATTTGCGATTCCTACGAATGAAGTGATGACGGTAGTAGACGAGATTATGAAGACTGGCAAGGTTATTCGGCCTTACCTAGGTGTATATACGGTCGATCTGACGAATCCTTATGCTCCGATTACCGAGGAGCAGCGCAATGATCTGAAGCTTCCTCAAGACGTGAAGAACGGAGTTATTGTACTGGAGGCTACGGGGCCGGCGAAGAAGGCAGGACTGAAGCTGAATGATGTGATTGTCCGCTTCGACAATGAAACGATCGGTCAGACCCGAGATCTGCGCAAATATTTATATGAGAAGAAGAAGGTCGGCGAGACGATGGAAGTTCACTTCTATCGCGAGGGCAAGCTGATGATGACGACTGTGCAGCTTGAGGATAAGCCGCAGCAGGCCGGATAAACTAAGTGATATCCAAAGATGGGAAAATCAAATGTCTTCACCCCTACAGGGCCTATTTATGTTATGATGGACGTAATAAGACAGCAAGATAAGCGAGAAAGAGGGAACGACATGTACGTAGTCTGTAAAGAGCATGTAGAATTGGCAATTGACAATTTTGTAGATGAGTTCGAAGATGCCCCCGACGTTGTCGATCTGGATGGCGTTGAATTCAGTGATTGGGAACGGCCAATCAAGTGCTGTATGGATTGCGAGCAAGAGGCGAAGTTTCTAGTCGTGTAATCTTGTCGTAGGATGAATGATCCTGTCCGTTTCATGAAGGTTCGGGCACAATCGTTCATACACTTCAATTGCGTGTATAGAACAAGGGCACACCCCCGAGGTGGGGATGCGCCCTTGTTTTTTTGCGTTGTTCCATATGGAATCAAATGAAGCTCGTTATTATTTGATATTCAGCTTATCCTTCACCTTAGTAGGAAGCTCGTCCTTGCTTACTTCTTCGTAGGCGGTTACACGATCCGTATCTTTTACATATACGCGTAAAAACGCATGCTCTTTAAATTTGCGGTTTTCCCCTGTTTTCATAAAGGTGAGCTTCAGCTCATTACCTTTCTCATCGAATGCGGGTAGGGTATATTCCCCATTGTCATTAGGATCGCCAACGGTTTGGACATAATATTGCTGCTTGCCGTTTCGATTGTAGTCACAGCCGACAAGAATGCTTGCAAACAATGTGATGACTGCGAATAAAGCAATTAGTCTCTTCATGATGCAGATACCTCCGAGTTTACGTAGTTCTAGCATTTATCATAACAGCAACAAAGAACAGGACAAATCGATTTACCCAACACAGCCTTACAGTTCTGTCATGTGGCAAGTGAAGGAAAAGCGAGTGAATAGGGGAGCATTGAACAACTTATGAACATGCTGCGCAGGGTTGGTGATAACGTGGATGAATATGTGGATAAGGGGCGTTTGGGTAGCAAAATACAATTATCCACATGTGGATAGTGGAAAACGATAAATAATCGGGATACCGACAGATTCGTCTATCGTAAATCGAATATGCACGGTAAGCTTTATACATAATCAGGTATGATTTTTAACACGATGAGGAAATTCCTTCTTGCAAAAACTAATATCATTAGTTATTATGTAATTAACATTAGTTAGAGAGGGATGGTCATCCATGCGTATGCGTAAGCAAGGTCATATTATTCAACTGTCTTTCCTGCCACGCTTGTTTCCTGTGAATTGTTATTTCGTTGAAGAGGAGAATGAGCTGACACTAGTCGATGCTGCTCTTCCTTATAGTGCTGCTCGTATCTTGAAGGCGGCTAAGCAAATTGGAAAGCCAATTACACGTATCTTGCTTACTCATGCACATGGTGATCATATCGGAGCATTGGATGCCTTGAAGCAGGAGCTTCCTCATGCGAAGGTGATGATTTCAGCGCGTGATGCCAAGCTGCTGCAGGGGAACTGCTCATTAGAAGCTGGTGAGGCAGCAACGCCTATTCGTGGAGATGTGCCGAAGGAAGGGGCAATTCGTACGAAGCCGGATGTTCTACTTCAAGACGGTCAGATGGTGGGATCTCTGCGTGCCGTGCTTGCACCAGGGCACACACCAGGCATGATGGCCTTCTATGATACGAGAGATGGTGCGCTGATTGCTGGCGATGCTTTTCAAATTCGAGGAGGAATCGCAGTATCGGGGATGATTAAGCCGCTGTTCCCATTCCCAGCTATGGCGACTTGGAATAACGAGGCTGCGCTGGCAAGCGCAATCAAGTTAAGGGCGTTACAGCCTACTCTGCTCGCAGTAGGACATGGGGTGATGCTTATGAAGCCGACATCTCAAATGGATTGTGCCATTCAGGAAGCAGAACGGAAGTGGGGAGCGGTATCTATGAGCGGCAAAGCTGTGAAGTAGAATGGACGAAGTGAAGTGGCCAATGAAGCACGATGTTGAGAGAAGAAACATAGATGAAAATAAAGTTTCGATTGGTAGTGGTGTTTTATCGAACTACTTACAAACGGATGCAATTCACCCATAAGAAAACGGTTACAAGCGTTCTGTCAATGAGATAGGGCGCTTTTTTGTGTCTAAAAGGTGTCGTTTCTTGCAAATTCATTTTACTGGAAGTATAATAGCAAGAATGAGTGACCGAAATTCACATTTAGTTCTGTAGTTCTAGAACCTGTTCGTAATCGCCTCTTTGCAGAAAGGAGGAATCCGTATGATCGTAGATCGAAGAACGAGGATTATAGAGGCAGCAACACAGTCATTTTCATTATATGGTTATAAAGGCAGTACAATGGATCAGATAGCGAGACTTGCACATGTGGGCAAGGGGACGATTTATCGTTTTTTCCCAACAAAAGAAGAGCTGTTGGAAGCCATTATGAATAGATTCATTCAAGACATACTGGAAGTTGCACAGTCATCCGTTCATCCAGAGAGAACCTTCACAGAGAACTTGCACCGTACTCTGCACAATGTGTTGGAATTCCGCTCAAAGCATGAGATGATGGTTATTCTCTCATACGAGATGCGGGAGATGGGGACCGAGATTGTGATGTCTGAGATGAGCAAGGTGGAAGACGCGCTTCAGCACTTTGTGAAAGAGCAGGTAGAACTAGCTATTGATTCAGGCGAGCTGCAGAGTTGTGATGCTGAGCTGACTGCATTCCTATTTATTAAGACTTATGCAGCGCTTGTAGTGGAATGGCCGAAGCGTGCGAAGGCTATCCATCAGGATCAAATTCCTCATTTGCTTGAATTTTATTTGCTGAATGGGGCAGCTCAGAAGGGGATTGCTCGAATTGGATAACGCATTACATATTATAAGTAGAACGGTGGTGGCAGTGGGATGAAGAACATCTTACACATTTATAAAACGGATCTTCGCAACATTATTACAAATCCTGCTGCAATTATTGTTATTTTAGCAGTAGTGATCCTGCCCTCCCTATATGCATGGTTCAACATTCTCCCGTCATGGGATCCGTACTCCAATACGAAGGATGTATCGGTTGCGGTTGCGAACTTGGATAAGGGTGCCAAGGTTGAAGGAAAGGATCTTGATGTTGGGGCAAAGGTTATTGAACAGTTAAAGGAAAATGAGAAGTTAGGTTGGAGATTTGTTACGAAGGATGAGGCAATCAATGGGGTCAATCATGGCGATTATTATGCAGCCATTGTTATCCCAGAGGATTTCTCTGAGAAGATCTCATCCGTCATCTCGGATCATCCAGAGAAGGCACAGCTTGATTATTATATTAATGAAAAGATAAATGCGATCTCGCCGAAGGTTGCGGGGGCAGGAGCCTCGACGCTGGTGTCGAACATTAGCAGCAACTTCGTAGAGACAGCGAACAAAGCGATATTCGATATTTTCAATGATGTTGGCCTTAAGCTTGAAACGAATGAGCCGGACATTAAGAAGCTTAGAGATAACATCTTCAAATTGGAGGAGAAGCTGCCGGAGATCGAGAAGCTGATGAAGACAGGCCAAGTTGATATCATCAAGGCGAAGGACTTCATTAGCAAGGCAGAGTCTGCCATTCGTGTCATCAAGCGCTACGAGAACCGACCGGATTCGGTAATTACAGATGCGGAGAATATGCTCGATAAGGGCAGTGATTCCTTCCATAAGGAAGTGCCGGTTGTCAAAGACAATCTGCGGAAGCTTCAGGGTGTCGCAACGGATACATCGAAGGTCGTGGAGAATATCATGAACTCCGACTTCGATCTTGGCAAGGTAGAGACAGAGCTGGCCAAGAAGAGTGTCGAAGTGGAGTCTGGGATGAATTCCTTGCAGCGCCTCATTACGACGGTTGAAGATGTAGATCGGAATCTGAAGAATAATGGTCTATTTGATAATGTCCTCACGTCCTTGAATGACGCGAAGCGGGGCGCGGAGGATCTGAAGACGCGTCTGGATGAAGCACAAAAAACCGTAGAGTCTGCGAAGTCGATTGCAGATGATAAGCTGAGGGATATTCGCAATAAGGCAATCGAAGTCAACTCGATTTTGGATAAAGCGAGAACAACCTTGAATTCACAGGTTGCGCCGACGGTATCGAAGGCATTCGATGATGCAGAACGATTAGGAAAGATGTATCGAGAGCATCTCGGCCAGCTGCAGGAGAAAGTTGATCGCGTCAACAAGCTTATTCAGGGCAGTGAGACGGATGCATCATTAACCGACAAGCTGAATGCAGCTGTCGAGGATATGACGAATCAGTTGAAGCTCACATTAGGCTCCTTAGAGAAGTACAAGGATCAGCTGAACAAGCTGGCTCAAGTGACAGGCATAGACACTGATCTGTTGATTGCTCAATTGAAGGGCATGGAGACGAAGCTCACACTGCTGCAGGATCGCTTGGCTGGCGGCAAGCAGATTGGCGCAGAAGCGGCAGCAAGAGCAAGTGAGCTCGTTGCTCAGCTCGTTAGCGATTATGATAATGGTATTAAACCGCGATTCCAAACGATCCGCGGGGATATGCAAGCATTGAATCGCGATGCTCTGAAGATGATCGATAAGATGCAGAACAGCACTCGCAATGTCATTGAAATGACAGATAAGATCATGAACCGCAATACGGCGGATAAGGTAATCGATCAAATCAATAATGCAAAGAACCACATCAGTAACGGGCAGAACCTGGCGGATAAAATTATCGCCTCAACAGAGAAAATGAAGCAGACTGTGGATGATGGTGCCATTACAGACATCGTCGATAGTATGTATAAGGTAAAAGGGAAACTGGGAGATTTGTCGGATATGCTGAAGCGTGCGAGTGAAGCAGCTGGCAAAGCGAATCAACCGACGAAGGATGCGCTGCAGAAGATATATGATTCCTCGAAGGATACGAGTGCGTCCATTGATAAAGTAATCGGGAAGATCGATTCGGATGTTGTACCTGCCTTCGACAAGGGTGTCAAAGATTCTCGCAAAGGCTTGGATTTCATCAAGAACGTGAAAAAAGAAATGTTCTCAATGATTCCAGAGGTCGAGACCCAACTGGCTGATATGAAGGGCAAGATTCACACGGGGGAAGATGGACTGGATGAATTCAGTGACAAATTCCCAGAAATCAAAAAGAAAGTAAAAGATATTGCATCCAAAATCCGTGAATTCGAAGAAAAAGGTGATCTGGATCAAGTCATTGACTTGCTTCGTAAGGATGCGGCTAAGGAAAGCCAGTTCTTTGCGGAGCCGGTATTGCTTAATCAGCATGAACTGTTCCCTGTACCGAATTACGGTTCAGCGATGTCACCGTTCTTCTCGACATTGGCATTGTGGGTCGGCGGCTTGCTGCTCATTTCCATGCTGATTGTAGACATCGAGAATAAGCATGACTATAAGAGCTACCAAGTGTACTTTGGACGCTGGCTGACCTTCGTGACGATCGGTATATGTCAGAGTATGATCGTGACACTGGGGGACATGTTCCTGCTCAAAACCTATGTCGTGCACAAGTTCTGGTTCTTCGCGTTCGGGATTTTCATCAGTATCATATTCGTCAGCATCGTCTATACGTTGGTATCGGTATTCGGTAATGTAGGTAAGGCGTTGTCCATTGTATTGCTTGTGTTCCAATTGGCGGCCTCTGGTGGTACATTCCCGATTCAAATGACGCCGAAGTTCTTCCAGAAGCTGAATCCGTTCCTGCCGTTCACACATGCGATAGGCATTATGCGTGAGGCAGTCGGGGGAATTCTATGGGATGTTGTGACGAAGCATGTACTTATCCTATTGATCTATATCGGAATTGCTTTTGTACTTGGTATAGGCTTGAAGAAGACAATTAATAAGAACAGCGATAAGTTCTTGAAGAAAGCGAAGGAAAGTAAGCTGCTGTAGGTGTAGATTGTAGATTTGCAGGCGGATAGTCTTGTAGTAGAACAGTAAGAGGTTTTATTAGGGTAAATGGTAAATAGTCGTATTATGCAATCATCATATAGATTATATAAAAATCGCTGCCTGGGTTATCAGGCAGCGATTTTGTTATTGTTACGGATGTTGTCCAGAGCGAGGAGGCTGTTGATCCTGCTTTATATAGTGACTTCCTCTGCCTGAAGACCCTTTGGAATCCGTTTTTCTCGGAACATCGTGAAGTAACAGATGGATGAGGTTACGTACAGGACACCGGTAATGCTGAAGGTTAGCGCATAGCCCCAATAGTAACCGTATGTGGTGACCAGATACGATTGTACGGTTCCCATACTCGCCCAGCCAAGCATGAAGGCGGTCTGTGTTAAGGAGTTGGCAATTCCACGACGTGAATCCGAGATACGGTCAACCATGACTGCTGATTGAATCGGATTCGCCGCATTCATAAGCGCTTGCCGGAACAGGAAGCTCACGATGGCAATGGAGATTGCATTTGTAAATCCAGTAAGCAGCAAGAAGGGGAGGGACAGCATCTGGAACACGACGATTGCAGGCACCTGTCCGATCCGCTTCACCAGTGTTGGTCCAATGAGCATGGAGATAATCGTCATGATCTGCCCAAGTGAGATCAGGAAGCCGACAGCGGTAATAGAAGCGTTAAATCGATTCGTGAAATATAAATTCAAGTAAGGCACAACGAGTCCTGAGCCTAAGCCTACAAGCAGCTGACAGAAGGTGAGGCGGCGGATATCGCGCCATTCTGCAGCCGGTTGAGGCATCGGGGATGTCTCAGCTTGTACAGGAGCTTCTACTGAAGCCGCTGCCTGTGCTGGTTTCCTATCCTCAGCCTCTATTTCTACCCTAAGAACGTCCTGCTTGCGAACCTCCTTAACGGCGAGCAACGGCAGAAAGGCGGCTAATGTAGCCGTTCCCCCTAGCATCAACACCGTCTGCAAGCTAGCAACCTTGCTCCATCCGACGGATTGAAGTATGTCGGCCAATGCGCCGCCCCCCATGCTGCCAAGCACCTGAGCGGCTAAGCCTAGAGCAAAGTGGTAGCTGAAGAGCTGTAGTCGCTGTTCTTTCTGCGCATTTTCCGCAAGGAATGGGACGGCGATGACTTGGAATGCCGAAGCGACAAGTCCTGAGAAGATCGCGAGCATGTTCAAGCTCATTACAGATTCGACATAGGCGCGTCCAATGAATCCTACTCCAGTTAGCAGCGCGCCTAGAATGAGAACCTTCTTCCGGCTCGTGCGATCCCCTAAAAAGCCGATCGGGACAAACATTAAAGCCGTTGCAAGAGATTGCAGGCTGATGAGCGTCCCGTTCATATCATCGTTATACCCGAGTGATTGAATATACAAATTATAAAGCACCATGAACATGCCACCGCCCACTTGGAAGCATAAGTTGGCGACAAAAAACAGCTTAATGTTCCTATCCCATTGCTTCACGTCTGTCCATACTTGTTGATATAAGCGCATGAGCGTTCCCCCGATTGTCCATGTTGGCATCTTCCATTGTATCATGGTTCGATGAACAAGGAAGGGGGTGAAATGTTCGATTTAGGACTCACGGGGAGCTTAATTATACTGCTACCGCTAATATGGTTAAAGGGTTATTGGCGACCATTCTGATTGTACTGATCGTTGGATTGCAGTTGGATATGCACTAGTGGATCAGCTTGCTCTCTTTCGCCTTGCGCACGAACTTGGCACTAGAGCGATTCAGTGGTGTTTTTAACAACAAACCAATGACGAGCGTGATCGCAATATAGACACACATCATGAGCAGGTCGCGCTGCACCACATCCCACAGAATCCCACCAACTGCCTCACGCATCATGCTAATGCCGTAGGTAAAAGGCAAATACGGATGAATCGCTTGGAAAAACGGCGGCGTTACTTGAATCGGGAAGGTACCCCCAGATCCCGCCAACTGGAGGACAAGCAGCACGATGGCCAGCGCCTTGCCCACGTTGCCGAAAACAGATACGAGCGTATATACTATTAGCATAAATACGCCGCTAAGCAGCATGCCGAAGATGACGAACCAGAATGGATTCAACACATATGCCTTCAGCAGGTAACAATCGCCTAAGGTCACAAGTAAAGACTGCAGCAGGGCAATCGTTACAAAGGTGAGATAGCGGCCGAAATATACTTGATAATCCTTATACGCTGCGCCTTCCTCATGTACCTCCACCGTCAGAAGCGACACCAGGAGCAGGGCGCCGACCCATAAAGATAATGTAGTGAAGAATGGTGACATGGCCGAACCATAGTTCGGTATTGGAAACAGTTTATGTTCTTTCAACACGACGGGCTCGGCGAAGAACTCACTCTCTTTCTCGAAGTTATTTCTCAGCAAATCAATAATCTCGTTGATATCACCGCGTGCCTCCAGTTCGCGAATCCGATCTGCAATGTTAGTTAGTTTGGACTGCGCTTCAGGCAGACTTTGCTGTATCTTCTTAATTTCTTCACTGCCGACTGTAATCAGCTTAGCTGCATCGTTCAGGATCGTCTTCACGTCAGGCATATGCTTCACCGCATCCTGAAGGACGGTTTGGGCATTGCCTACGGTACGCTTGGCTGTCTGGATGCCCTGAACGATATTTGGCTTAATCTCATCATCATATCGATTCAGTATGCTGCCGGTGGCATCTGCTGTTTCCTTGGAAATCCGACTCAATTGATTAATCAGGTCTGCCGATACTTGTTCACCGCGCTCCACCGCGCCTGAGATCTGTCGAACAATCGCTAACTGTCGCTCCAGCATGTCACGTATGGATTGCAGACGGTCTATGGTGCTGCCGAAGCGATCGCCTGGGACAAGCCCGTTGAGCCGATTGAACCAGTTGTTCAGACCATTCACAAGGGTGACGGCCGTATCCAACCGTCCTTCTGCACGGTTAAGTGCCTCCTTCACGATAGAAGGATCACTGCCCGCATCCTGCAGAATGGAGGTCAGGTCTTGGATAGCCAGTGCTGTCTGATGGATGGAGTTAAGATCCTGCTTGATAAAGGGAGAAATCGTATCAATCCCTTGCTCGCTGTAATTGAGCAGATCGCCGACACTTCGAGAGAAGCGGGCGCCTTCCTCAGCAACTTGGGACACCAGTGGAAGATTGCGCTGGGCTGAAGCGACAATGTCATTTGCTTTCGCCGTATCGCGCAGTGCCACATCAACCACATGTACAAGTTCTGGGAAACCTTTTTCCAGCTTGAAGACAAGGTTCTTGACCTTCTCAATAGTGGGCAGCTCATTCTTTAGCTCTATGCCTACTTCGTTAAATATTTTGAAAATGGTGCGGTTCGCTTCACGAACGAAGTTGGAGCTGACTTGCTGGATGACGCCCGAGGCTCCCTTGCCCGTAATTTTAGGCGAGATGGCATTGATTTTCTCATTTACATAATAGATGATCTCGGCCTTCTGAGGATTGTCTGTTAGTACGGTACCGATACGCGCAGAGAAATCGGCTGGAATGATGATGGCGGCATACACTTGTCCGCGCTCGGCACGGCGCAGTGCTTCTTTTTCATCCATGAATGTCCAGCCGATAGCCTCGTTTGTCTTTAACGATTCGATGATTTGTTTGCCAATGTTAATAGGCTTATCGAGGAGTGTATCGCCGGTATCGTTATTGGCGACAGCAATGGATATCCCCTTGGTGTTGCTGTACGGATCCCAGGATGCCAGGATATTGAACCATGCATATAGGGATGGCAGGGCGATAAGGCCAGTGATGACAATGGCGGCAGCCCAGTTGCTCGTAATGCGTTTCAAATCAGTTACATACAGGTTGATGATGGATTTCATAGAAGGCTGTTCTCCCGTTCATTTCTAAAATTGACAGCATTGCTATCATTGTGCGTAGTTCGGGCAGGAAACATGCGATAAAGGAGGTGATGCCCCAAAATTAAGGACAGGATGAACTGATGATGCGTTGATGTATCAAGGCCGAAGCGAGCAGATGGATTATGCTTAAACCATTTGGTAAGCGCTTGCAAACGGGAGGTGAAGGATATCATTAAATTTTCGTAAGCCAATTGAGAGGGGGGGAATGAAAGGGGTCGGGTTTGCGCCTAACTATTAAGATTTGGATAAGATTGGGGTGAACATGACCAGATTGCAACTGACTATGCTAACGTTGATTACCAAGTAGAAGTAGCGAAGGAGGGACATTGATATTGATGTTGCGGGTCATGCTGGCGGATCAAGATGTTATTGAGCGCAGGCAAGCCGTGCAGATGGTGGAAGAGGGAGGATATACAGTCGTCGGACAAGCGGGGAGCCAGCCGGAAGCGTGGGAACAGGTTGAGAAATTATGGCCTGAAGTCGTAATCGCTGATACGTCAGGAAACGGGATAGACGGTCTGACTCTTGCTAGAGGGTTATCTGAGAGGGAGCATCCGATTGTGGTGGTGCTCACAGGGCGCTCATCGGATCACCAGCTCTTGCTTCAAGCGATGCGATATGGCGCCATTGCGTTCTTGCCGAAGCCTTGGAAGCGTGATGAGGTTAGTGATGCGCTCAGAAGAGCCAGCAAGCTGGCAGGATATTATCGTGTATATCACACCCAATATGGGCACATCTATCGGTTCTTCCACCGACTCGGAAGCCTCACAGCTGTCGACATGCTGCAGGAGCAGCAACAACTGGTGCAGGGTTTAATGCGAAATGCTCGTACCGCAGATGAGGCCGGATTCCAATGTTTGCGGGAACTGGATGCCCAGTGGCGGCGCTTGTTCCGCAAGCATGAAATCACTTACTCGGATCTGCTGCCAGAGCGGGAAGCGGATATTGGTCCCCATTTTCAGCGTATGGCTGAGCATTGGGCGGCTCGTACGAATATGTTGCGGAGGAACAATGCGGGGCTGCTTATCCAACGGGCAGGCGAATATATTCAAAGCTATTACTATAAGGAACTGACACTATCTGAATTGAGTGAGCGGTACGGGATGAGCATCTCTTATTTCAGTGCTCAGTTCAAGCGCGGATATGGCTATTCCTTCGTTGATTATGTGAATCGGGTTCGTATACAGAAGTCGAAGGAACTTCTATTGAACCCACATCTCAAGGTCTATGAGGTTGCACATGCTGCTGGATATACAACACTGCAGTATTTCAATCGGGTATTTAAGCAGATCGTAAATATGACGCCGCTTGAGTATCGGAAACAGTTCGGTATCTAGCAATTTTTGATATTCCGTAAAGAGTAGAATCGGCGAAGAAATGATAAATGTGTTTCATTACTTTGCAGAGACAGCCGACTATACTAGGTCATGTTATAGAGAGGACAAGGCCTCTCGAACATTTCGATGGTAGGAGGAACGCATTACGTATGAAACAAATTCGACAACGGTTGGCGGTTGTTCTATCACTGTGTATGATCTGGTCCACGATTGCATCGACAGGGACTAGTATGGCAATGGCGTCAAGTGCTGCTCCAGGAAGCTTCGCCAAAGTTACGGATGAGCGCAAGATGGAACTTGCGCCAGGAGCGAATTATATTTGGAACAATATGGAGCTCCCACAAGGGCAAGAGAAGGTTCATTACGTGGAATTCGATCCGAAGAATCCCTCCTTGGATTTGCAGCCTGGAATGACGGACGGAAAAGTGTACGGTATGACGGGTGTTACGAAGATGGCCGATAATGCCGACAAGGCAGGCAATCGGGTCATCGCAGCCATTAACGGCGACTTCTATGATATGACGACAGGCGTGCCTCTTGGATTATTCATGGGAGACGGTGAAATATTAGTGAGCCCACCGCCTAAATGGGATTGGTATGCTTATGGATTGAAGAAGGACGGAACGTCCATATATGGACTGAGTCCTGAGTTGAAGCGTACCCTCCACATTGGCGGCAAAGACTATGAAATATCAGAAATTAATCGGATGCGGGAAAATGCGGACAAGCTGTCCTTATTCACATCCGCATTCCATACTTCGACCAAAACAAATGATATAGGTGACGAAGTTATTCTCGATGTGTTGTCAGGAGAAGTGAAGAGTGGCAGCACTTTAAAACTCAAGGTCGCGGAAATACGCAAAGACAAAGGGGACTCGCCGCTTGCCCCGGGTAAGGTTGTGTTGTCTGCTTCCGGAACAGAGAACCGCAAAATTCTCGGTCAACTGAAGGTAGGAGATGAAATTTCAGCAAGCTTCGAGCTGGAGGATGAGTGGAAGGACGTTAAAATGGCAGTCGGCGGTGTGTTCATGCTGGTCAAGGATGGCGTGGCGCAAGAGCATCCAGATAAGGCACTCTATCCACGAGTAGCAATCGGAACGAAGGCTGACGGCTCCATTATCATGATGGTAATCGACGGTCGTGCACCAGGATTTAGTGAGGGTGTATCCTATGATGATTTCGGCAAGGTGCTGAAGGACATGGGTGTCGTCAATGCGCTATGCCTTGATGGCGGCGGTTCGTCTACGTTCGTGGCGAAGCTGCCGGGTGAACTAACTCGCAAGGTGCTAAATCGTCCATCTGACGGCAGTGAGCGCAAGACAGCAAACGGATTGCTGCTCGTAAATAAGGCACCAGAGCAAGGTATTGCATCGAAGCTGGTCGTACAGCCGAATATGGAGCGAGTGCTCGTTGGTTCAACGTTCAAATTCACAGCAGCTGGGGTAGATGCAAATGGACATCCTGCTCCATATGCAGGTGCATTGCAGTGGACAGTCGATCCTTCACTTGGAGTGATAGCAGGGGATGGCAAGTTTACTGCTGGATCTACTGCAGGGATCGCCAATGTGGAAGCAGCAACAGGTAACGTGAGGGGGCAAGGTCAAGTCGAGGTTGTGAAGGATTTGACAGACCTCATACTGCCTGACAAGGTAAAGGCTTTTTCTTCTGGTGAACAAGTGAATATGCAGGTCACGGCTGTTCGAGATGGGCAAGTCGTTGTTTCTGATAATCGCCAGTTTGAGTGGAGTTTAGAGGGCCCGATTGGTTCTATTGATGCTAACGGTGTATTTACCGCGACGTCGGAAACGGATAAGAACGGTAGGATTATCGTCAAGTACGGTAATGTCGAGGCATCAATGGAAGTAAATATAGGGCTGAAGCCCGTCTTGTTGGAAGATTTCGAGAATGGTCTGGATCGTTACTTTGTAGAAAGTGGTGCAAGATACAAGCGCGTGAATCTCGGCGAGACGACGGATGAGGAATTCGTTCGGTTCGGCAGCAAGGCCGCAAAGCTGGAGTATGACTTCACGGATACGGTAGGGATATCCGGAGCTTATATCAATACAAAAGGCAAGGATCAGTATATCGATATTCCTGGCTATCCGGAAAAAATCAGCGTATGGGTGTATGGTGACGGTCAAAAGCACTGGTTGCGCGGTCAGCTGCGAGACGGCAATGGGGCTGCAGTAGATATTGATTATACGGATGAGAAGACGGGTCTTGATTTCAAAGGATGGAAGTATATCGAGGCAGCGGTTCCAAAGGGAAGACCTCTTCCGCTTCAAATTTCCATGCCGATTCGATATATGGAGACGAAAAATACAAACAAGAACGATGGGACTCTCTATATCGATCAAATCCGAGCGCTGTATGGCCCGAACACGGATGACATGGATCCTCCAGTGCTAAAGGACTTCTCTCCAGTTGACGGCAGCACGATTCATACCTCGACTCCAAGAATTCATGTGTACGGGGAAGATTTCGGATATGATCCGATTAAGCATCCGGGAACAACATTAATTGATCCTGATAAGGTACGCATGTATGTGGACGGACAGCTGGTGCAGCATGGATTTTATCCACCTAAGGGCGAAATTCACTACACACCAAGTGTACCTTTGGCAGACGGGGTTCATGTCGTAATGGTCAAAATTCGTGACCTAAACGGGAATCGAGCAGAGAAAGAATGGATGTTCACAGTCGATACTGGGGCATCGAGGCTGGTATATAAGGGAGCAGACAATGCATATGCAGGCAATGTTTATAAGGTGGAGGTCAAAGGATATAAGCCTTCCAATATTAAACGTGCTGAAGTCGGATTTAAGGTTGACCCGAATTTGATAGAAAAAATAGAAGTAGTTGCAGGCGATAAACTTGCTCCCGCTAATATCGAGCATCATATTGCCCCGGATGGGAAAGTGAACCTGAAGCTGTCTGATGTGAATCAGTTGAACTTGAAGGATGACGAAGCGCTTGCGCGGATTGAATATCACCTGAAATCGGATGTGTCGGGCACATTTAAGGTTGAATTTCAATCCGGAAGCATTGCATTGGCAGATAAGGGAAATACCGATTTTAGCTTCTTCGGCCTGCCTATGCACGCAGCTATTCAGTATCATTTACGCTTGAATTGGAATGCAGACGGTATAGCTGAGGGGCAAGACACTGTGCTTGGGGTTGTAGATGAGGCTGGTGCTCCGGTGCAGGGAGCGCGTATCGTGACACGTGATGGAATAGAGTTAGGTGTAACGGGCGCTGACGGCAAGCTTACCACGAATAAACTGACGGCGACGGTACGCGAATACGAGCTGCAAGCGAACGAGGGAGTACGCTTCAGCCCGGTTGTAAAGTTCAAGGTATCTCCACTAGCGGGCAGCGAATTGCCTTACAACATCAGTGTGTCGATGGGAGAAGATCCTGCAACTTCTCGCGGCTTTACATGGCATTCGAAGATTAACGTGGATGCTTCAGTAGTAGAGATCGTGAAGAAGAAGGACTTCGTCGATTTTAACAATGCGAATGTCATTCGTGTGAACGGTACGAGCAATATGCTCCATACGTGGGATATCGGTACGGTTCGTGTACACAAGGCAGTTGTGCAAGGACTTGAGCCGGGAACGGAATATGTATACCGTGTTGGCAACGGCAGCGATAAGGTGAGTGAGCAGGGCGCATTCAAGACGGCTGAGCTGGACGGTACACGTACGAAATTCCTCTTCTTCGGCGATTCCCAATCCGAAGATGAGGCAGGATTCAAACTATGGGGCAATATTGTACGAAAAGCAGTGACCGATCAACATGATTATGACTTTATCCTTCAGGCTGGCGATATGGTAGAGAACGGATTTAAAGAGGCCGAGTGGAATATGTGGTTCAAGGCCGTACAGGATACGTTCTTGAAGACGACAGTTGTATCGGTGGTCGGCAACCACGAGGTAACGGGTACTCGGAAAAATGATGATTTCCTTGCCCATTTCAACAATCCTCAGAATGGAATAGACAGCTTGAAGGGCAGTAATTATTCGTTTGATTATCATAACGCTCATATTGCAGTGCTGAATAGTGAGTACGACTTCGAGGAGCAGAAGGAATGGCTGCGCCGTGACTTGGCTGCAACGGATAAAACGTGGAAAATCGTCACGTTCCATCGTGGTCCATATGGCAGCAAGAATAATGAGAAGCGGATTCGCGAAGCTTGGACATCCGCATTTGATGAACTGAATGTGGACGTAGCCTTGAATGGCCATGATCATGTTTACCTGCGTACGTATCCACTCCGCGGTGGCAAGCCCGCCGGGGAGGGAGAGGGCACCACTTACATCGTCGCAGGCTCTTCCGGGCCGAAGTTCTATGAAGTTGTCCCACAAGATTGGCAGTACAAAATAGATGGAACGAAGGCGCAAATTTATGTAGCCGTCGAGATAGTTGACAACGAGATGAAGTTCCTCGTGAAGAATATTAATGATGTAGTCATTGATGAGTTCTCGATTCGGAAGCTGGAGCGTAAGCCTCCTACTTCGGTAGTGCTTGATCAGCCGAGTGTAAACTTGGCTGTGAACGAAAGCGTTAAGCTGAATGCAACGGTTCTGCCAGACCAAGCGTATGATCGTTCTGTTACGTGGTCGGTCTATGGATCGTCAGAGGATGGCGTTGCGGCGGTAAGCGCAGATGGAGTGGTAACCGGACTTAAGCTGGGGACTGCAATCGTACGGGCGACGAGCGTCGTAGAATCGGTGTATGCAGATAGTCTTATTACGGTCGATCGTTTGCCAGAGGTTCGTATTGAGGAAGTTCGAATTGACCGTAACGAGGGAACGCTGAAAATAGGAGATACCTTGCAATTGAATGCAACGGTATTACCGGACAGCGCAAGCAATAAATCTGTTGTATGGTCTGTGTATGGTTCTTCTTCAGAAGGAGTTGCAAGTGTAACGCTGAATGGGCTTGTGAAGGCATTGAAGCCGGGCACAGCCGTCATTCGGGCGATGAGTGCGGCAGATGCAACGAAGTATGCAGACTTCCAACTGAAGGTAGAATTAGAAGATAAGCCAAATATTCCGGATCCGTCAACGGACAATTCGAGTTCGAACAGTTCCAAGGAAGAGAACAAGCGTCCAGAGCCGCCGAAGCCAGATCCAGGAGCAGCGAAGCTGGAGAATGGCAAGATTGTGGTACAAGCGAAGCGGGATGCAGGCAGTACAACAGCCACGGCAGTCATTCCTGCTGATGTGCTTAAGAAGGCCGAAGATAGCTTAAAGTCAGATTCGAATGGTGTGAAGAAGGTTCGGATTGAAGTATCGGCTGACAAAGAGGTACGGGATATTCTCGTATCCATGCCAACATCGGCATTGACGGATACAGCGTTGAAGCAGCAATATGAGATCGTTACACCTCATGCGAGTGTGATACTTCCTTCGAATGTGGCGAATGGGAAAACTCCACAAGGAGCGAAGACGATTGATGTCGCTGTCGTTCAACCAGACCGCAGTGCATGGGGAACAGAGTATACTGCAAATCGTCCGGCCGTTCAGTTGGAACTGCGCGTAGATGGAAAAGCGCTGAAAGACATCGCAGTCGGAACAGCTGTGCAGGTAGCAATTCCGTATCAGCCAAGCGCAGACGAGTTGGCTCGTCCACATGCAATCGTTGTATGGGGTGTAGATGAGCAAGGACGTCCTACTATCATTCCAAATGCAAAGTATGATGCAAAGACAGGAACGGTACAATTTGCAGTGAAGCAGCTTGGTACGTATGCAGTTGGCTTCTCTGCGGTAACGTTCCATGACATCAATAAGCTGGAATGGGCGAAAACAGCTATTGAGTCATTAGCTGCCAGAGGAATCATTCAGGGTCTTGGAGCGGATCGCTTTGCTCCGAATACGCAAGTTACACGTGCAGACTTCATCGTTCTGCTGACACGCGTGTTGAATCTGCAATCTGTGCAGTCGATGAGCGGCTTTGAGGATGTCCTTGCGAATGCCTATTACGCAGATGCTGTTGCTGCTGCGAAGGAGCAGGGAATTGTACAAGGCAGGGACACACGGACATTTGGCCCGAACGATAAGATTACACGGCAGGAAATGTTCACGATTACGGCACGTGCACTTGTGCAATTCAGCAAGTTGAGCGCGACAGGGGATGCAGATGCGCTTCTGGCGTTTACAGATTACCGTGAAATTCAGGATTATGCGAAGGAAAGCTTGGCAAGTCTGCTTCGTGAAGGATTGATCCAAGGTAACGGGCAGAGGCTTGCTCCGCAGGGACATGCTACGAGAGCAGAGGGTGCTGTCTTCCTGGAGCGAATCATGAACCGTGTATCTGAGTAAGAAATAGCAAAAAACCTAATAGGAAAGCACAAATAAAGGGGCTGGATATCCAGCCCCTTTTGCATGTCAATTTTAAAAATTTATAGTTACTAGGTTACAGTTGGCCCGACAAGAACACGATGAAGCAGAATGCCGACATCACGGATGCGTAGGTGACGGAGTATTGTGTTCTCTTCTTATTGTTGTCGAGCAGGTTGAACAGAAACAAAAAGCTGAGTACGGGAATAAGCAGGTAAGCCATGTACAGAATGATCGTCGCCATTCTTAACACCTCCAAGGTTGTAGTTGTTGATAAATACCAATGTAAATATTGGCATAGACGTATTCTATCATGCTTTTACGCGTTTTGGTACAAAAGTTTTTTATTTTTTTGTGAATGAAGGGCAAAGCTTTTCAATTTGTATATTGACCAAAGTGGTCAATATAATTATGATAATAATTACCAAATATTCGAAGTGAACAACTAAAGGGTGACAGTCGCGATGAATTCGAAGTTTATGAGCCTATCTACAGAAAAGCAGAATCGAATCATAAACGCAGCCATGAAGGAATTTGTACGAAAAGGGTATGAGCATGCATCGACCAATGAGATAGTGAAGGAGGCTGGGATATCAAAAGGCCTATTGTTCCACTACTTCAATAACAAGCAAGAGTTGTTTCTCTCTTTATATGATTATGGTGTAGAGAAGGCCATAAGCCATTTTTATGCCAAGATCAACCTAGAGGAGAGGGATTTTTTTACCCGTTTCAGGCAGGCTCAGCAGGTGAGATGGGAGATTCTAATCCAATATCCGGAATTGTTTGAGTTTCTAAATGCCGCATATACAGAGACGGCTAGCGACATCAGGCCGTGCGTCGAGCTGCGGAATAAGGGGCTAACGCAGGATGCGCTCGGCAAAATACTTGCGGGGATCGATCGTACTAAGTTTAAAGAGGACTTGGATATCGACAAAGCGATCAATATCATCGTTTGGACGTTCCATGGATTTCTAAAGGATAAGATGAAACGTGCAAATGCAATGCAGATAAGTTCTGATGATTATGTGCAAATGGTGAAGGAAGCGGACGAATATATCGACATGTTTAGACAGAGCTTTTACAAATAAAGGAGAATGTGGAGTTTCTCGAATAACAATTATCAATCGATCGCCATCATGAGGTTCAATCAGCATCCGTATGTATTCGAGGAAAGCATATGGGAGGAGCAGCTGCTCATGGGAAAAATGGTTGTGCATTTCGAGGAGTTAACATCAGCATTGCAAGCAAGCGCCGGAGGCAAAGGAAGCATGCTGGCTAGGATGTATCAGCATAAATATCCTGTACCAGAGGGCATCGTCATCTTAACGCCGGCTTTTCAGGACGGGAAACTGAATGCACAGGCTTGGTCAGCCGTGCAAGCATATGTGCAGCGATATCGCAGCCACCATGGAGAGGTGGCGTTCGCGGTAAGATCTTCGGCGCTCAGTGAAGATTCTGCGCAAGCTTCTTATGCAGGGGAGTTCGAAACGGTATTGAACGTAACGACGGATGGGCAAATCCGTGAAGCAATTATGAGGGTATACGACTCAAAAAGCTCAGAACGGGTAGAGGCTTATAGTGCCGTAAAAGGAATGGAGCAGGCGCATGAAATCGCGGTCGTCATTCAAATCATGGTTCGTTCCGAGCTATCGGGTGTCCTTTTCACCGCTGATCCGATTACAGGCAGCTATGCAGCTATGGTAGGCAATTATGTGCATGGATTGGGTGAACAGCTCGTATCGGGCGAGGCGAATGCTTTGTCATTTGCGCTCCAAAGACCAAAGGGAAGGTACGAAGGCCCAGATGAGTGTAAACGGCATGCATCCAAGCTGTATCGACTAGCGTCTAAGCTGGAAGAAGAACTGGGAAGTCCACAGGATATCGAGTGGGCTGTAGCGGAAGGTAAACTATATATTCTCCAGACGAGACCAATCACGACGCTAGTGCTGGGGAATCTGGATACGTATGAATGGAATGAAACGCACTCTGGCGATTTTCTATGGACGAATACGAATATCGGCGAAGCCACTCCAGACGTCATGACGCCGTTGACATGGTCCGTATTAAGGGCACTTGATGAGGAATCGAATATGATATCAGGCTTCCGCATTATGTCGGGCAATATATGTGGGAGGGCATATACAAATATAAGTTTGCCAGTGTCTATATTCCCGGCATTGGGAATACCGCTAGCCGAGAGTCTGGATAAATTGTCCCAAACACTTGGCAAGATTCCAGAGGGAATGGCATTTCCCATATATCCTTATTCTCGCTGGCATGTGTTGACAAAGATTGCTCCGTCTATTTTTCGTTTTGCGAAGAAGGTCAAGACTACGCTTGAGGATATCGAGCAGTACCTTGCTGACAATCCCGATTGGTGTACGCAGATGACAAATCGTATTCATGCAACAAGCTCGAGTGAGGAACTGCGCAACATATGGCGTGACGAGCTATGGCCTTATACATGCAAGTCATGGTGGGGCTTAATAGCAGGCGGACGGAAATTTGGGGATACCAGTTATAAGTTGAACAAAGAGCTTACCAAGCTCTCCGATACGGAGACTGCGAATGCATTAATGTCAAATTTGCGGGGAAATTCCGGATTGGCCAGCCTTGGGCCGGTTATCGGCATATCACAGGTACTCCAGGGGGCGATGAGTCGAGAAGAATACCTGAAGCAATACGGTCATCGCGGCCCGCATGAATTTGAACTATCTCTTCCTCACCCAGGAGAGGATCCGAAGTGGCTAGAGATTCAAATCGAAGAATATGAGAGATCGGACACAAATGTGGAGCAGCTTCTGAACCGTCAGCGGTCGCAATATGAAGCTGCTTGGGAACGGTTTGAACGGCAACATCCGCAAAAGGTGAAGCGCATAAAGAAGCAGATTGCTAAGGCTTCGGAGTATGCCCATCTGAGAGAGGAGACGCGATCCGAATTTGTGCGTGTGTACCGCGTCATTCGTGCATTTGCATTGCGGGCGGGGGAGATCAGCGAGGTGAGTAGCGACGTGTTCTTTCTGTATAAGGAGGAAGTGCAGCGGCTGCTTGCTGGAGATGGCGCAGGCATGAAGCATGTTGCTGCACGTAAGGAGACATACGAGAAATACTTGGCACTGCCGCCGCTGCCTACGTTGATTCGTGGGCGGTTCGATCCGTTTCAGTGGGCGAGCAATCCAGAGCGAAGAGTCGATGTCTTCGATGCATCTATGCCGCCAGTTGTGGAAGATGGGAATGGGCTCACGGGTTTTGCGGGCGCTTCCGGCAGGGTAGAAGGAATTGTCCGTATTCTGAACCGCCCCGAGGAAGGCAATCAATTGCAAGCGGGCGAGATTCTAGTGGCATCTACGACAAATGTTGGCTGGACGCCATTGTTCCCAAGAGCGGCTGCCATTATAACGGATGTCGGGGCACCCCTCTCTCACGCGGCTATCGTGGCACGGGAATTGGGTATCCCCGCTGTCGTAGGCTGCGGCAATGCAACAACGAGATTGAAGACAGGGGATCGGGTCATCGTGGATGGGGGCCATGGCATCGTACACATATTAAAGGGGTAGTGGACGTTGCTATCAAGCAGCGTGAGCATCGACATGGACGAAGGAAGCAGATGTCGGGTACACTAAAGTTATACATGCTGAAACAAAGGAGGGCGTGCGCTGCTCTCCTTTTTAAGGTTGTTCAATAGTCCGCTTTTGAACAGATACTTATATAAATTGCACGAAAATCAGGAAACGGGGTAAACGACAACAATGAACATTCAATTGATATGCGTAGGGAAGCTGAAGGAGAAATACTTGGTGCAGGGCATTGCGGAGTACAGCAAGCGGCTCGCGCCGTATGTGAAATTCCAAGTGTCCGAGGTACCAGATGAGCAGGCACCTGAGAAAATGAGCGATGCTGAGCTGGAGCAGGTCAAGGATCGTGAGGGAGAGCGCATTCTTGGTCACATTAAGCAGGATGCCCATGTCGTGGCGCTGGCGATAGATGGTCAGCTCTGGTCGAGTGAGGACTTGTCTTCGCAGCTCGATCGATTGGCGACGTACGGGACAAGCAATGTAGCCTTTGTGATCGGCGGCTCCAACGGGCTATCCGATGCTGTTCTCCGTCGTGCCAATTCGAAGCTGTCCTTCGGCCGTATGACGTTGCCGCACCAGCTGATGCGCTTGGTACTCGTGGAGCAAATTTACCGTGCCGTGAAGATAAATCGCGGTGAACCGTATCACAAGTAAGCACAAAGTCTTCTCTGAAAGAATCGTCAAAGAACAGTTCAATGTCCTTGACGATTCTTTCATCAGGCTTATTTCCAGCGTTTACTGTAATCTTATTGATAATGGAATGTAATAAGTCTTTTTGCTTCTCAGGTGCAACTTTGCTAATGAATTTTGAAAATTCTTGTAAAATAGTATAAACCTGTTCAAATGAAACTTCTTTTATAGTTGGCTTACTTAGTTCCGACTCAGCCCTAGAGAAATCAAATTGTATGAATTTCTCCATCGTATGAGTGAATATCTCATGCTTGTTGTGCAATTCATTGAATTTTTTCTCATACCATCCTAAACGCCATTTTTCTTCTTCCTGCTCCATTAATTTGATGCTCAATTCTAAATCTGCCTTTTCACGTTGTGGTGAGATAATCCCAAAATAGTCAAGGATGCCTTCAATTTTGCCATGTTCACCCCCTAATTCCTCCAACAACTTAAAGCAAGTCTCAAAGTCTGGACTTTTTATTTTTCCATTTTCAAGCTGTGAGACATAGGTAACAGCTTTTCCTACCTTTGAAGATAAAACTTTTGAAGAAACACCAGCGTTGGTTCGTATTTTTTCAACTCTTTTCCAAATTCTATTCCGTTCAATTTTATCAACCCCCTGGCATCTGTAAGCCTTGTTTGGGGTTGGTGTACAAATTACATATTGAACGTATTAATGCCCTTAGAAGGGCATCTTAGGCTTCTGATGATGTTGTATGAGTGGTGGGGAGTTTACACCTTTTCAATGTTTGTTGATTTTAGATATGGGGTATGCACTTCCAGCCAGCGACCATGTATTAAATTTGGACGATACGAAAAAAAAGGGATTCCAACTTATGGTATAATATTTAAGGTGGAAGTTTAACATAAGTCATGAGAAGAGGTGAGAATTACCTTGAAGAGATTGGAATTAATGCACAAAACACAACTTGAATTTGATGAAGCGATAAAGGATAAAGATATAGAAGTACTTAAAATTTGGAATTGTAAGATAAAAGATTACTCGAAACTCAATTCTTTAACAAGATTAGAGGAATTAGAAATCTTTAGTTTCGAGGGAACATTAAGTGACATATGCAATCTTATGAATTTATCGAAGTTAAGGTTGATACATATGCCAAAAGTAAACAAATTAGATGAACTAGCTTTATTAACAAATTTAGTGGAGTTGTCCTTAGAATCTCTTCCTAGCTGGGACTCCTCAGGGAAAACATTGGTATTCGATAACTTTATCCCAATTGGTCAGCTGTCCAATCTTAAAAAGCTAGTAATAATGAAAGGCATTGTTAAGGAGCATGGGCTAAAGCCATTAGGTCAATTGAAGAAATTACAGAAGTTTGAAACAGACAATACATTTTCAATGTACGACTTCGCTTGGTTGTCTTCACAATTAGGAGATGTGGATTGTAAGTATTTTAAGTCTTATCATGAAGTGAGTTATTCTCAATGCAAAAAATGCGGTTCAAATAAAGTTAGACTGGCTGGTGTCACACGAAATGGGTTACTCTGCCCAAATTGCAATAAAAATAAAATACTTGAACATGAGCAAATTTTTAATGATATTGTTAGTGCAAGCAAGTAGTAACTTCTTAAAGGGAAGATTTCCGAATAAAAGGTTGCTTCCATAAAGAAACCACTCCAATGTATGTCAGGAGTGGCTTTTGTCATTTATATAATGATGTATATTTTGTGGTCGAACTGTACTTTGTGTTTAGATACATTACGGTGAACCGTACCATAAGTGACGACGAAAAATTTTCGCCGGAGATGGGACAATTGGACGCAGCCGAAACCTTTGCTGCTCCCCCGTTCCGATAAAATTCATTCTTGCTTTCAAACAATCCCTCTACTATTTCATCCAGATGGGCCAATAGAACGTGCTTTCCCTTATGAAGAGCGTATGGGAACATGGAGTGCTGAGGTTTTTGGTAATGACACCTCGTGTGAGATCAAGGAATATTTCTATGAGCAGTACAATCGGGGTTCCGAAGTTACTCAAATTGTAAGTATGTACACCCAACGCTTACTATCTACAGTTGGCATTGGAGTTCAATACAATCTTGCTTATCCTCAGTTCGCCATCTCTATGAAAAAGGCATTGCAACACTGGAAGCAAAATGAAGGCCTATACAGTGAAAAAGTTTCTAAGGAAACGATTACTAGATTAAATAGCTTATTAGTCCTCAACAAGTAGCTGTATATATTAGTAACTTAAGATATAAAGGGGGATTTATTATGAATATTGTTGTTGCGGAACATTGGAATCTTGAAAAGCATGAACTGCCCGGCGTTAATAGCATCATCTTTCCAAATGGCACTGTAACAATCTTAAGTTGTTACAGCGTATATAACCCCAACACAAATGAAAGTAAATTTTATTGCTCTCCCTTGTGTGACACAACCATTGAAAGCATATCAAAGTATAATGTTGAATGTTGGACGATCGTTGATGAATGGGTCAGTATTGATTATCAAGACGGGAAAATCTGTGGCGGTGATGGTCAAATGGGAAATGAAGGATTTATTGCTTGTACGGATGCTGAAGACCGTTTGGTATGGGGAATATTTTTTGAAAATTCAAACCCTATAAAAAGCTTAGAAATTAAAGATAAAATCCTAATCGCTATTAATGAGCATACCGAATTACAAATTGAAATCAATTTAGAAAACCTCACCCAAATTAAAATGACTTCCATAAAACCCAAAAACAAGCCAACTAATTGATGAAACAAATACCAAGCACGAAATTTCCTAATATAGAGTACTCGACAGTTTTGCCGAGTTGATTTTGGAACAAATTCGCATGGTCAACAATTGAAGAGTAGAAATGATTCGGATTTGATAGGGCAACATGTTAATCGGCTACACTCCATTTACTGAAGGCAAAAATCATGAGGGAAGTATTGGAGGCTCAGAGGTAAACGGATCGGAGCATGCAGCAGCATGAAAGGCACCCAACTCGGGTGCCTTTCGATTTCGCCTTATAGATGATATGGTGAACCGTATCACAAGTAACGGCAAGTTTTTATTGTACAACTCGAATGAAATGGAACAGCTAGGCTATTCGTCAGGAGGCAGCACGGAAATTTTTACCCCACCAAGCGATGGGATTCAAATGGTTTGAAGTTGGTTGTAAACAGTGTTACACTCAAAATCTATATTTTGTAATACACCTAAGAATAGTCACTATTTTAGTTATAAAGGAAGGTAATATTGTGATAAAAGTTGATAACTTATCCTTCTCATTCCCGCAAAAAGAACTATATAAAAACATTTCATTCACGCTTGAAGAGGCACAACATTGCGCTTTTATAGGAACGAGTGGCAATGGGAAAAGTACATTAATAGATATACTGATGGATCCAGAAAGATATTTGTTCGAGGGTAAATTAGAAGTTGACCCGACTTGCAAAATTGGGCATGTAAGTCAATTCTCTCAACAAGACAAAACGAAAGAAACAACAGTTTTTGAATATATAGCGGAAGAATTTATTAAGATACAAAATGAAATAACAGCTATTTGTACAGAGATGGAGACATCATCGGATATTGATTCATTATTAGAAAAGTATCAATTAGCTTTAGATGCATTTGATTCAATCGGTGGGGATGATTTTGAGAGCAAAATTAATAAGAAACTAAATCTAGCAAACCTCATGAAGCTAAAAGATGTTAGGGTATCCGATCTGAGTGGTGGGGAATTCAAACTTATTCAAGTGATGAAGGAAATGCTTAGTAGTCCAGACTTAATGATTATGGACGAACCCGATGTATTTTTAGATTTGGAAAACCTAAATGCGCTCAGAAATCTTATTAATTCTCACAAAGGAATGCTGCTAGTTGTTACGCACAACCGATATCTATTGAATCATTGCTTCAACAAAATTATACACCTTGAAAATAAAGAGATCCAAGAGTTTGATGGGCGATATATTGATTATAACTTCTCATTACTTCAGACTAAAATTGAGTTGCAAGAAATCGCAGTCGCTGAACAAGAAGAAATTGAGAGATACGATAACATCATTGATAATCTTAGAGCTATCGCGACTGTTAATGCAGATGCATCTAGAGGGAGAGCACTAAAAGCCAGAGTTAAGTTTCAAGAAAGATTGGAAGCACGTAGAATTAAAGCGCCATTTGTTGATATAAAGCAACCGAATATTCGTTTTGATATGGATCATGAACTGGAAGATACCGTTGTTGTAAATGTTAATAATTATCGTGTTGCCTATGATGAGTTGCTGCTAGACAATGTTAACTTTGAGATAAAATCTACGGATAAAGTAGCCATTATTGGTCCAAACGGTACCGGGAAAACGACTTTACTCCGAGATATCTATAAAAATAATCAGGATTCAATTGAAATTAATGCTGATGTTAAAGTGGCTTATTTATCTCAGATTCAAGGCGAAATGCTAAAGGATTCTAATACAATACTCGAAGAATTCATCGATGCTGGATTTAATACGTATGATGAGATTAGATCGTATATTTCTGGCTATGGGTTTGAAGGAGAAATCGTTAATCAGAAGATAGAATCTCTATCTGGTGGAGAAAAGAATACGCTTCAATTGGCCAAAGTTGCTGCCAGTAAAGCAAACGTATTGCTTCTAGATGAACCGACAAGCCATTTAGACACCTATTCTCAAATCGCTTTGGAGAAAGCCATTGAAGACTATAAAGGTGCGATTCTCATGATTTCTCATGATTTCTATTCTGTTGTAAATGGTATGGATTATGTTTTAATCATCGACGATAAGACAATAAGAAAAATGAGTATGCGTAAATTTAGACAGATGATTTATGCTAGTCATTTTAATAAAGACTATTTAGAAGCTGAACAAAATAAAAAAGCAGTTGAAATAAAAATAGAATTGGCTTTAAAAAATGCTGATTTTGAATCTGCAAAAGTATTGGTTGATGAGCTAGAAGAGCTGATTAAGTTGCTTTAAAATACACCCCTCTTATTGAAAAGAAGACCCCTCGAAAAAGGGGTCTTTGTACTAGGTCAAGAATATATGGCGCGATAAGCCCAGCGCCTTTTTCTTCCTTGAAACTAAGTACCTTACCATCGAACTTCCTGCATGGAATAGACAGGTATGTCCATAATAGATAGAATATAACCTAGACTCGAGAACATGAGGCGAACCGGAAATAACAAATGACGCAGAAGAGAGAGTGAATGCTCATGATACAAATTACGATTCCAACACCGGATGTCACGATTTACAAACAGATTGCTCCTAAATTAAGCCATATCTACGGGTTTACGGATTTCATTCTGATTCCTAGAGATAAAGCGGGAATCTTTATGTTCTACAATGATAAGGATGAACTCCTATTCGTCGGCAAGGCGCGGAAACTAAGACCTCGGATCAAGAAGCATTTCGAGGATACAGTGTCGGTCATCAAAGAGAATCGGGAGGAAGTGACCAAGATCGAGGTTTGTTTGGTCGAGGATCCCGTCCATAGAGAAATATACGAGACGTACATTATTAACGAATACAAGGCTAAGTACAATGTAGATAAGGTGTTATACAAATAATAGACAGAGCTCCTATCGCACAAGGAGCCATGAAATGATAAGATAACGCAAAAATGCCTTTAACCCGCTTAACGTGGATTAAAGGCATTTTATATATGTGCCGAGCTACATGTGTAAGTTGGTTGCGGGGGCAGAACTTCAACCCATCGCCAAAGAACATGGTCAATGTGGAGAGCATGTGACGTTCGAATCGATGCTATGGATCAGTTGTTCACCTTGAAATTCACTTCTGGGTACTTGGCGGCCAGATCTTGTACCGCAGAATCGTCTTTCCCTTTTAAATACCGATCGAAGAAGGCAACACTGAATTCGTTCACGATGCGGTGATCCCGCCGCGGGTTTGTGCCGCTGAGACCTAGTAGCGGAGAGAATAACGCAAGATCGGTGTAGCTTGCATGCTTTGAACCCGGAATAAGGATCGACATCCCTCCGCCTGCCAGAGCATAGCCTGATTTTTGGATATATTCGTTCCTCGGGGCTTCGAACGCTTCGCGGCTTACCCCGCCTAACTGTTTGGCGACATCATCGTAAGAAATCATTACATTGCTGTACGTCTCGTCTGAATACATCATGAAGAAAGGCTTTCCGAATCCTTTGACCGAAACCGGCGGATCATAAAACCCTCCATCCATACTAAGGGCAGCCTTCACACGCGAATCATTCTGTAACATTTGCACCGTCACGGCTCCACCGAATGAATGTCCAAGCATGCCGATTCGTTCGAGATCGATTCTGCCTGTAAATCGACCCGCAGTATCCTTCTGATTGAGCTTCTCTACTTGATTGAGCACAAACGCAGCGTCGCTGGTCCAAAGCGGGATATGCCCCCTATACTGAGCAATCGAAGTCAAGTTAGGGTCGGTCTTACTCACGGCGACTCTTCCGTCAGGGTAAACGGAGGCAGCAGCTTCGTAGGCATAATCGATAGCGATTACAATATAGCCGTGGCTGGCCAGCTCCTCTAGCTGGTACATATTCTGATTGCGATACCCGTTCATCCCATGGGAGAAAATCAGAACCGGATACCGGCTCTCCGAGTCCGAGAGCCTAGCCTCCACCAAAGCATGCGTCTTGATCAACCCTAGATGGCTTAGCACAAAATCCGGAAGCCCCATCATTTTGCTTGATATGGCTGTCGTCATCTTAGATGCGTTCCGGAGATATGGGCTTCTCTCTTCTCCGACGCCTTTGGCGGCCGGATACCAAATCTGCGCCATCAGCTCGCGCTTATCAGCAGTGTTATCCGAATATGTTTCTCGCCGCTCATCGTCAACCCAATGATAAACCGTCGTTCCGACCGCATAGGATCCCGTTGGTTCTTCAAACGAGAATACCGGCAGCACCGCAGGTGGCGTAACCGAGACCAACAAATATACGGTCAATAGCATCGCTTGAACGGTAACAGCAATCCGGCTTCTACTGGCTTCCTTCCGCTTGATAATGAAGAAATAAGCCATCAATAAGAGTGGCGTCAAGTAGGCCGGAACCATCTCCCACCGTCCACCTTCCACGACAATCTGCACAATTACCAGAGCGAAGGCGATCCCTAAAGGGATGAACCATCTCCAGCCGCCTTTCTTGTTCGCGATTACCGCCCAGTACAACAGGCCAAAATTAACCACGATCAAGCCTATTTCCCAAAACCTCATGTCGATCTCCCTCCCTTTACCACAAATACGAACTTGCTCCAGATTACAAAAAAATTATAAAGATGAAAGGGGGAATATTATAAATTTTTTATGAATGTCGTGGGCTGACATGGAAAACGCACCGAAATTAAGAGGAATGGCAAACGTAGGTTTTTGGGTGGAGGATCTCACAAACGGATAATTTGCAGTTTAATGATCAGACTATGCATGAAATTTATCCATTTCTATGTAAAAAGACAAAGAGCAGCCCATTAGCCGGCTCTTTGTCCTTGAATTTATTTTCGCTCATTTTCAACGTTCCCCATCAAGAACTCTTTGTTGTATAGTAGAACTCCCCTAAGAGATGCCCTATTTCGTAACTCCCTGGTGCAAGTTCTTTTTCAACAAAAGCGTTGACCTCTGACTTGTCGATCTCATACATCACTTCAATTTCTTTAGAAAATAATAGCTTTTCTTGCGAAAGTAAGTTCGAAAGCGATGGTTGTTGCCTTGGCTTAAGTTCTCCCGTATTTAACACTTGCTGAAGTCCCTCAACATAAGACTCCAACGGTCGACTACCTACGATTTTGACTCCTTTATTCTCTTCATTGATCATAACGATCGTTGGGAAACCTCGAACCCCAAGGCTTCTAGCGAGTCCAAAATCCTCATTCAATAAGGATTGGCCGGATTGATGTTCAGCATCTTGAACGATCGCTTCTCCATCCAGTCCAAGCTGATTTACGATGTCAATCATGACGGATTCCTCCGCGATATTTCGATTAAATGCGAATAAAGCTTCTCGTGATCGTCTTAAGTAATCATAGGCTACTGCATTGCCATGATGTTGCTGAATCACTTTAAATACACGAGAGGGTGGGTAAGAGGATTGAACGGGATCGCTTAGCATAAGCGAACCGTCAATTGGCATCCGCGAGTATTCCCCAACCTCTCGCCAGTGGTCGAAGACATGAGCAGGTCCAGATATACCGTTGCGTGGATCAACCGGCTCATCCCCCCATTTTTCGAGCAGCCCGCCCATTACCGTTTGGAAGTTAAAAACATGTCCATACTGCGTTTTAAATCGTCGTAGGACAGGGTCAAGCGCCCAGCAGTGTGAGCAGATTGGATCCGTTACATAATAAACTGTAATGGATTTATGAGGTGGATTGAAAGCAATCATCTCCACTTCTTCTTCCCCAGCTACGCCGCAGACACCGGTCTCTAGATCACAAATCATATGATTATCGCTGACTATTCGTTTATCGTCATTTGCCATGATGGTTTCCTCCTTGAAGTTTCCGAAAGATCACTTTGCTTTTACAATCCCATTTTAGCCATAATAAATGTACCGGAACACCAATAGATCATGTGATTTGTCGTTTATACAACACATGGGCGCATCTGTTTAAAATGTTGGAGGGACAGGAATGACGAAATCCAAGACAGACCCCCGAATTTTACGAACGCGTAAGTTAATCATGGACTCTTTTATTGAACTTTCAGGTAAAAAAGAATTCAAGGATATTACCGTGAAGGATATTACGACAGAGGCGATGATTAATCGGGCAACGTTCTACTATCACTTTGAAGACATATATGATCTGCTCGACAAGGTTTTATCCGAAGTGCTTTTGATTAATTTGAATGCGATAGACTTTGGGAATAGCGTGCTGAATGAAGCATCGATTATTGATATTTTCGTAGCTATAACAGATTTCCAGAGCGCGCTATCCAATCGGTGTCATCGAGGATACGATGAGACCATTGCTCGTATTATTCGAGAGCAGCTCGAGATTATCTTCTATAAAATGCTGCGAAAACAACTGACGATGGCGTTGATTCTTGAATGAAAACCAACTTCATAAAGATGTCTGGGTGAGCGTCATCCAGCGTTTCAAGAGAAATGGCTTCATCCTATTTATCTGCTAGAAAAGGTTGTTGGTGCGTGTGTTTGAAAATCTTCTAATTAATGCAAACCGTTATGGATATGATGGGCAGTATGTAGATATCAACGGCTCTATTGATTCAAAGGAAGTAGTTATTCAAGTTATCAATTATGGGGACGCCATTCCTCCAGATGAACTGCCTCATATTTTCGATATGCTTTTTACTGGTGACAAAGCACGAACTCATCAAGAAAATAGCACAGGTCTCGGTTTATTCATTGCGAAGAATATAGTAGAGCAACACAATGGGACAATAACTGCCGAAAGTGATTTAATACGCACTATATTTGAAGTCCGATTACCAATGGAGGATTCCAGGATTCCCAAAGAAATTAGGTGTTAAATCCAAATGAAAAAATTTAAGGAAAATTTAAAATTTATCCCACTTTTTATTTTAAAAGTTTTTCCTATCCTATAAACAAGTTACATCAAGGAGGAGACTAAAAATGAAAAAGTGGGGTTTTTTATTGGTTTTTGCATTATTTCTAGTTTTTATTTTTAATATATTACCGATATCCAAAGATAAAGTAGATATTCAAAAATATGAACAAAATGATAATACAGCTACTGAAAATATCCAAAAGATTGAGCTTACGGAAGAACAGATCTATCATGGGAATCTACTCTTGGTCAACAATGAACATCCTGTTCGCCAAAAGAGTATAAAATCAGATGTCATAAATTTATTTACGCACAAAGAATTGACAGAGGGGTATGGGTTACTTGATAACGAAATTAAATTGTCAGAAGAAATAGCTAAAAAATTTTCCAAGATGATAGCTGATGCTAAAAAAGATGGGGTTTGGCACTTTTTAATTAGCAGTGGTTTTCGAGACTTAGATGAGCAAAGCAGACTTTACGAAGAAATGGGTTCTGATTTTGCTTTGCCAGCAGGTCATAGCGAACACAATTTGGGGTTATCGCTTGATGTGGGATCTACTCAAATGAAGATGGATAAAGCACCTGAAGGAAGGTGGATAGAAAAAAATTCTTGGGAATACGGATTTATATTACGCTATCCCTTGGATAAAACGGTTGTTACAGGAATTCATTATGAACCTTGGCATATTCGTTATGTCGGCTTGCCTCACAGTGTGATTATGCAGGAAATGAATTTAGCTTTGGAAGAATATTTGGATTATTTAAAAGAAGAAAAGAGCATTTCTGTTAGTGTTGATGGGACAAAATATACAATTTCATATTATCCCATTTCTCAAAATGAGACAATTGAAGTTGAAGTACCAGCGAATGAACATCATGAAATATCCGGTAATAATATAGATGGAGTGATTGTGACCTCATTTTCTTGAATTAGGTTCTAAAATCATTGGTTTAAATGTAAAGTTAGGAGACGTATTCTAATATGCTTGCAGCTACAGTTTTGTATACTTATTTTTGTACTATTATTTTTTGTATTGTGTTTCAAACTGGATTTTTATTAAAGGCGCAAAAAAAATTATCTATTAAGCATTTTCTATGGGTGTATGTTTTTCTTTTCTACCTTGCGCTAGTGTATATGGTGACGGGGGTAGGAAATATATGGGTGATAGGAAAATATGAAACATTAATTCGTATAAGTGAAATCAACTTACTCCCCTTTGCTTCTGAAGGCATTACTACATATATTTTGAACATTATTTTATTTATGCCGTTAGGATTTTTATTGCCAACTATTTGGCCGCAGTTTAGAACAATCAAAAATGTTGCATATACTGGATTATTTTTCTCATTGGCCATTGAGCTAAGTCAATTGCTAAATCATAGGATTACAGATATTGATGATTTACTTATGAACACCCTAGGCGCGATTATTGGGTATTTAATATATAGAGCTTTATTTAAAATGATATATAAAAGAGGTGAAATAAAACCTGATATTTCCTCTCTAGTCGTAAAATACGAGGCTGTTTTTTATTTAGTTTGTTCATTTACAGGTATGATACTACTTCATTATCCAATTTTATTTCGAAAAATTTTCTAAATGCACGCCTGTCTATTATCCAATAAAATACAAAAATACATTTGGCCGAACTGGTAGGCTACCATGAGACCGTGCGTAAGTTTACGGTCTACACCTTGCTGCAATACTGGACACAAGCGGCTTTCGAACAGTGGGATGGTTACCGAGATGGCGCTGACCGTGCAGTTACCTGCGGATTAACCCAAGCTAATTATTCAACATTTTCGAAGAAAGCCAAGGCTGTTCCCTTTGAGTTGTTCAAACAGTGGGATCTCGCCATGATGGGCCTGTTAGCGAAGAGCTTGCTGAAGAAACATCAAGTTCTGGGAAATCCATTTCTGACCTATTGATTGATATTCGATCTCTTGTTGGAGAAACGGTATCCGCAACCACTGAGGAAATGTCAGCTGGAATGGAGGAAGTGGCGGCTTCTATTGCTGATGTATCCGATATTTCTCATCGTACATCGAATGAAGCTGAGTTAATGGCTACAGGTACAGCAGAACAACTAGTTTCCGCGGAGAAAATCCAAATTTCTGCTAAAGAATTAAGGGATATGTCACAGCAATTGCAGAATGACTTAAGCAAATTTGTATTGTGCAATGATGTTTGATAATTATCGCTCTTTATTTTTGCCAGAGTAACACTTCCGCTTCGCCTACAATATGATGAGTCTAGAGAAATCTAAAGAGGTGAGCAAATGGCAGTCGTAAAAGCCAGGCAACAGGATATTGATATGTTGGCAAGGTTGCTTAGAGCTGAAGCTGAGACTGAAGGCGAGCAGGGCATGCTCCTTGTTGGAAATGTTGGCATTAACCGAGTAAGAGCGAATTGCTCTGATTTTAAAGGCATTCGGACAATTCCTCAAATGATCAACCAGCCGCATGCGTTCGAAGCGTTGCAACATGGTTTGTACTATCAAAACGCAAGAGAGAGGGAACGCCGTCTGGCGCGACGGGCTGTGAATGGGGAACGGAGTTGGCCAGCCAAATTCTCCCTGTGGTATTTCCGTCCAGGAACGTTCGAAAATCCCGGCCCATGTCCGGACACTTGGTATAATCAGCCGCTCGCAGGACGATGGAAGAAGCACTGTTTCTATGAACCGACTGCGGAAGAATGTGAAGAAGTATACAATACGTTTTAATTGCATCAACGAAAAGAGCTCAGAATCTCTTATCCTGACTTGTCAAAGTCATATCGGTTGTCTAAACTTTATCTCCTTAAGGGCCGCGTAAATCGCGGCTTTTTTTGGTTTAGTGGAATAAAGTTGTTGCCGGGTTAGAAGTGATTTAAGGGATTCAAATCTGCATTTCGTCTAAATCTATTAATATAAATTCAAATGGTCGAGGAGTGTATCATTTATGTATAGAGTGGCTATTTGCGATGATGAGGAAAAACAAAGAGAGCTTGTTAAAAGCCTCCTGATTACTTTGTCGATAAAGACAAATATAGAATTTGAAATCGAATTATTCGGCTCGGGAGAGCAATTGGTATCTCATTATGAGTCCAAAGGACCCCCGTTCCATATTTTAATTTTGGATATCGAAATGGGTGGGCTGAACGGGATTCAGACAGCTCGTAGAATAAGAGCGTTACATAACTTGGATGAACAAATTATATTTCTGACAAGCTACCCTGAATATATGGTAGAAAGTTTTGACGTTATGACATTCCAGTATTTAATAAAACCTATCGCCCCCTCGATCTTGGAGGAGAAAATCATCAAACTATGCCAATACTTTCGAACACTTGATAAAAAGTTTATGGTCATCAAGTCAGCCTATGAATCAATCATTATTAAATATGACGACCTCATTAGCATTGAAGCTGCCAAAAGCTTAACGATAAAGAGCAAACTACATTTTATTACTGCTGATCAAACCTATGAAAGCAAAGGAATTATTACAGATTATGCTTTAGCTTTAAAAGACAGTAACTTCCTGCAAATCCATCGCTCCATTATCATTAATCTACTTCATGTGAGGAAGTTTGCTAGCGGAGTTGTCCTCATGTCCAATGGGTTGGAATTACCCATAGGCCGTTCTAAAATTAAAGAGGTTAAAGATGTTTATACCAAATATATGATTAGGAAGATCGAATAATATGATTCAAAATAATTTACTTGTTGTCTTTATCATTGTACTTGTGATGGGCGTTCAACTTAATTTTTTCTTCAACTCGGTTTTTGGTAAATCAGCTAAAAAACATAACCGATTTATTTACTTTATTATCTTTGGGCTACTCGATTTCCTATATCTTGTTATTCCCGTCTCACCAATTATATCTTCGATTCTAGCCTTGCTTATGATATTTAGTATCGTACAATCTTATCAAGTAGAGATGAAAACGAAGATCATTTTCTCTATGCTTTACAGTGTTTTAATGTCTCTCGTTACTGGTATATCCCTTTATATTTTTTATACCCTAGATTCAATTGAGTTTAGCTTTGATCCTGTAAATGAAACTAATAAAATTGTCTACATGAAAGCTATTTTGCTCTCTTTCATCATCATGTTTGCCATCATTCAGATCATACGACCATTTGCAAGACATAGAAGTTACTCTTTGCATTATCGTTACTACGTATTAATTTCGGCTATTCCACTCATGAGTATATATCACCTATATATTCTAAATTATAAGACCGTCTATTATTTCATTTCCGCTATTGGTTTTCTTTTCTTAAACGTTATGATTATATATATTTTTGATTCGATTATTGATAAATATAAATTCATGCAAGAGCATACTCAACTGCAACATCAAATGGATTATCAAGATGCGAATTACGAAAAGGTCGTTCACAGCTTCAAGTCCATTAAAAGAATCATTCATGATACGAATCAACAATTTTTATATATTGAAGAATGTATTAAGCGAAATGAGTTAGCAGCTGCAATGGAACATATTAAGACAACCTTAAATAAAGTCGAAGGGGCGTATCAGCGGGTTAATACGGGGAATCTGGTGATAGATGCTCTTATCACAAATACGCTTAATATTGGACAAGCCAATGGCATTAGAATAGATACAAAGCTTAATTTATGGTCGCAAGAAATCCATATAGACCGTTATGACTTATGTGTTGTCATTGGAAATATGCTAGATAACGCAATAGAAGCTTCTAAAAAGTTAACGATTGCAGAAGATAGGTACATTCTTATAAAAATACATTCTACCGAGTCTAGCTTACTCATTCACATCTTGAATCATATGGAGAATGAAGTTGCCCACTTACATAGCCAAAAACCATCTCCTGAATTTCATGGTATTGGATTAACGAATATCGCTAGAATCTGCGACAAGTACGGTGGTCATATGACCATTGAAACGGAAAATAAAGTATTTAATAATATGGTCCTCCTGCCGTTTTAAACGAACAATCCTTAGACAATATGTTGTTTAGGGATTGTTTTTTTCGTTTCAGGGCGTTTTTTATTACAGCAGCCTTCTTCCGTGTATGATGAATTCAGTATGTACAATCTGGAAGGATACTACGAGGAGGAATGAATAATGAAGAGAATGGTTTCTATAGGAATGGCCGCTTTGCTTATTGCCATTCCGGTCACCCCTGCTTTTGCTCACACGAATCCGGCTACTGTAAAAGATAGGGCACAGGTGCTGGCTTCGAAGCTTCTTTCCGTCTCTGGTGCAAGTGGTGTGCAGTATGCCATTATGGATAAGGGATCCATTGTTTTATCAGATAACGTCGGTATAAACGATAAAGCTTCCAAAACTCCGATCACCAAAGACACCATGTTTGGTATAGGTTCGATAAGTAAAATGCATGTGTCTGCTGCAGCGATGATACTAGCTGATGCGAATAAAATTGATATTGATAAGCCACTTACAACGTATATCAAAGACTTCAAAATGGCAGATGAAAGATATAAAAAAATTACACCTCGTATGTTAATGAATCATTCGTCAGGGCTTTACGGTACTCACCTTCCGAATAGTTCTTTATTCGATGACAATGATACAATAGTCCACGATGAATTATTGAACAAGTTACAATCGGAACATTTAAATTCAAATCCAGGTGAATTCTCCGTTTATGTAAACGATGGGTTTGATCTGCTTGAAATCATGATTGAACGAGTGAGCGGTATGAGCTATACCGAATTCCTTGCGAAATATGTGAGCACGCCTCTGAATTTAAGCTCAACGAAAACACCACTTGATCAATTTGATAGAGAAAGGGTAGCCAAAGCTTACTTCCCTACGATGGATCAGGCTTTACCCATTGAGAATGCTAACACCCTTGGGTCAGGCGGGCTCTACTCAACTGCAGAAGACTTAACTAAGTTTGCAGATATGTTAATAGGTAATCGAGCGGATGTTCTATCTAAACAATCAGCCAAAGCCATGCAAAGTCCTGAATATAAAAGAGGAATATGGGTTTCTGAAAAAGCGAACGCCTTTAACTATGGTCTTGGTTGGGACACTGTTCGCTTGACAGAGTTTGATGATTACGGAATAACGGCATTATCCAAAGGTGGAGACGTTGCTACTTATCACGGTTCCTTGATTACAATACCAGAACATAATATTTCTATGGCTGTGCTTTCTTCAGGAGGGTCTTCCGTATTCAATCTTGCATTTGAAACGAAAGTTTTATTAGAATACTTAAAAGACAAGGGGCATATTAAGGAAATTCTACCCGAGAAAACATTTAAACCTTCCTTGAAGGTGAACATGCCATCTGAAATGCTTTCTTATGCTGGATTGTATGGTACAAGGGATTCAACCATAAATGTGGAGATTAAGAACGGAGAGATTGATTTACCTGCACAAAACGGAGGGTTGATACCCGCACAAACATATGTGTATACGGGCGATGGACAATTCAAAAGCAAAGATGGCAGTGCAACAGTAAGCTTTGACAAACAAACAAATGGAAGAACATATGTGAAGCTTAACGCCTATACGAATAACCAAGGATTAGGTCAGTCCATGATGGTGCTCTATGCTTATCAAAAGCTGGACTCCAATCCACTCCAACAAACAACTAAAAAGGTATGGGAAAATAGAAACGGAAAAAGTTATTATAGGGTGGATGAAAAGATAACTTCTGTATTTTATCTGGCCACGCCAATGATATCAAAGACAATATCCGTTGATATGGATCATGGATACGCAAATGGGACTAAAATTGTTAATGAGAATCAAGCAGTAAATGCTATCCAAATTCCGATTATGGCCGGAAGAGATGTATTTGATCTCAACTTTTATAAAGAAGGACATACGGAGTATTTAAAGATTGATGGATTCTCTTATATCGATGAAGATGCTATTCAACCCATTTATGAAGGGAAGGATTCAACCAGCAGCATACCAGCTAATGGTCAGGTTAGATGGTATAAAATTGATGATAAATCAGCCAATCGAGTTATGAACGTTAAGACTCCGGTAAGTGGGGGATTTGCCGTTTACGACAAGAATGGAATGTCTGTAAACGTCTCAAAGGTAACTAATAATCATTCAGTAGTACTGCCTGAAAGCGGGATGATCGTTTTTGGCGGGAAAGCGGGCGATGTATTTAAAATTGAATTGAAGAATAAATAGATTTCTAGCATAAAAGTCCGCATAACCAGCGGACTTTTTGATTTGCCTATTCTGCCCCCCCCTTATTTCCAGAATCCAGGTAAAAAGTAGGTAGATTCAGGACAAGCGATCATTATAATGAAATTAAGATACAAGGTAAAAATGAACTCAAGAAACCAAAATTGTCCTGTAATCAAGGGTAGAAGAGAGGATGACGGAAGTGCCAATTCATAACCAAGCTCACCCTTCTGATTCTGTTAGAGAAGACGGTAGTTATCCCATTGACCTGACAGGTCCTCGCAGCCACACGCTTGTCATTCGGCCCGGTGTGGGCAGCCTATCTATCGGATCGCCGGAATTGGGAAAAAGGGACCTTCATGTCGCGCCAGACGCGAGAATCGATTGGACCGTATTCGATGCCTTTTCTACGCCGGCGGGCTCGCCCTGGCCGCGATTTCTGTACTATTCAGGCAGTGACACGGGCTTCTTGGATTGGGCGCAGACACGTCCCATTGAAGAGATGACGTGGGCTCCGATCCTGTCTACCGATACGGTGGTAGACGCCAGCCAGTCCATTTTGCATAGCTTGCATATCGCGCTAGGCCAGTCCGGAGGGTGCTTGAGCTTGAAGCTTCCGAAGGGATCTTTCCGCCTGAACGTGTCCGGCAATCTATTACGATTATCGGCCACTGGAAATATGCCGTATTCTCTGACACTAGCACCGCGCACCAGCCGTCGAAGGAATGATCCTCCTTTCATACTCCCCAACCTCGGTGAACTGCACCAGGTGACGAGCCTGACGCTGCAAAACACGCCGCTGGGACAGCCCATCTCGCTGGACTGTCTAGACCGGTTCCCCAACCTTGACTCACTGAGTTTGTGGGGGAACTTCTGTGACATGGACTTGTTGGCTCGTCATGCCCGGTTAACGAATCTGGAGCTGCGCTTCATGCCTGATTTAGAGGACATGCCCTCCTTGGACACGTGGCCGTTGCTTGAAGGATTTATCGCCTACAATGTGGAAGAGGCCGCGGGCAAGCGCTTAAGGCAGCAAGTGAAAACACGCGCCAAGACACACCCATGGGCCGGCTATTCTTCAGTGAGCCAATTGCGAAAGCCTGAGTGGTGGGAGAGTGAATATGGCCGCCCGTTCTCGTCTTGGCCTAAACGTCTGGCCAAACTGGCTAACGAAGCTTACAATGCTGCACAGGCATCCTTGGCGCAGGCCCACAGCCTTGCGGATGCCGAGGCAGCCATTACTGCTTTCACCGTGCGCTTCAATACCCTCAAAGGTATCGAAACCACCGAAAGAGAAGACCTTGGCGAAGCAGTATGGCAACTCAGCCAGTCCGATCACCAGATTGGCCAGCCTATAACGGAGGAGATGGCCGGGCGCTGGTTCGATGCAGCGCGCGATTATTGATTGAAAGGAGATCAAGTTATTAGCCAATTCATTCGAGGAAATGATCGAAGAGAATTTTTATGAATGGTAATTTGTTCAATTCGGCAGATTATGCTAATCAAAGAGGCCATCCCTCAAGTAGATTGATCTACTTTTGGGACAGCCTCCTTTTGTCTGTTCAAGTCAGACCGCTAATCAAGCATTCTGCTCCTGTTACAACTTAAACTGCCTTATTTTCTCTTGGAGTTCTTCTGCCATGCTAGACAGTACATTTGCAGAAGAAGTAACCTCCTGCATAGAAGCTAACTGTTGCTCCGTTGAGGCAGCAATATTCTGTGTTCCGCCTACGGCCTCATTGGTGACGGCCAAAATTTGATTCATCGATGATAGAACTTCGGAAATACGAGATGTCATTTGTTCTAGAGCAGTAGGCACAACTTGGATATTCAGCGACACTTCATCAACCGCATCGCGAATTTCATTAAACGATGTTCCGGCTTGGTTCACCAAATGAAGTCCTTCATTAACCTCTCTTGTACCATGCTCCATAGACTGGACAGCATTTTCAATTCCTTCTTGGATACTCTCCACATAGGACGTAATCTGCTGCGCCGAGTTGGAAGACTGTTCAGCTAACTTCCTCACTTCACCTGCAACCACAGCAAAGCCACGTCCATGTTCTCCAGCGCGGGCAGCTTCTATAGAAGCATTCAGGGCTAACAAATTCGTCTGATTAGCGATTGTATTGATGACTTCTACGATTCGCCCTATGTGAAGGGCATTATCTACTAAGTATTTCATGGACTCAGCAGATTGGTTCACTGTAGAACTGATAGAATTCATCTGTCTAACAGCCATATCAATCGCTTGATTTCCTTCCGTTGCAAGGTTAGTCGCAATAAACACCTTATCCATGACAGCTCGGGAATTGGATTCAATTTGTCCTACTTTTGTCGATATATCGTTTATAGAACGATTCGTTTGATTAATATTCCCTGCCTGTACTTCCGTTCCGGTCGCCAGATCCTGGACGATAGTAGCTGTTTCCGTAGACGCCTTGGTTGAATCTTCGGCGCTAACTGATAATTGTTCTGAGGAACTCGCCACTTGTTCGACAGTGACTTGTACTTGCTCCAAGGTACTATGTAACGATTGAACCATCTCATTGAAGCTCTCACATAATTGTCCTAGTTCATCATTGGAGTGGACAACCACCTTCTGTGTGAGGTCACCTTTGCTGATCTTTCCAATACCACGAATTAACTCTTTGATAGGACGTAACAGCCTTTTTAGACCAAAAATTTGTATGATGACCCCAACAGCCAAAAACAACAGTGAAGCGATCGCTAAAGACCAAATCAAATTTTGCTGTTGTTCTGAAATTACCGATGCATTCACGTCAATCCCAAATACGGCCACGAGCTGTTGCTGTTGATCGAGGACTGGAACTAATACAGTGAGCCATGATCCAATATCATCATTGTAAATAGGGGGGATTACTATCGACTTCGTTTGCTTCAATGTTTGGAATGCCTTAACCATATCAGTCGGCTGATCAAATAATTCTCCAGGTTTAAGTCCCACTTTTAATAAATGAGTAGGGTTAGATATGATCCTCGTCTTTGTCCCATCCACGAGATCCGGCTCGAATATGAACCCTTGCGCTACATTCGCATTTCCATTTGACAATTCATCCAGTAAGGACACAAGCTTTTTCTGAATTGTTGAATCTGAAGAAAGACTTGTCTTCCCTCTTTTCAAGTCTTCTACTTCAAATCTATTCTTCCATAATGTCGCAACCCCTGTTGCCTGCTCTTCCAAACTGCCAGTAAGTGCACGACTCATAATCGCGTAACTAATCACTGACATGATCATACAGGCTAGAACGATTCCCGAAATAGAGAATAGCAAGTTTTTCGAAAAGAAGGTTAATGCTGTTTTCTTTTTTCCCTTCCCCATGATCTCGGCTCCCCCTTTTTATGTTTAGTAAATGGCCTATTAAACAGAGTATAGTACAATAGATGCGACATAGAAGTCCTTTATTTAATTTTTTTGTGTACAAGTGACTCCCGTCAACGGGCATGGTAGAATGGTAATTGTTGGGATGAGGCGATTGCTGCAGATCCTACAAATCCTGTTCTTGCTCATGTAGATGTATCTGCTTGAGGAACAAGTCAAGGAGAAGTGGGAAAAAGCAAAAGCGGCCTACCCGATTCAAACGCTACATAAAGCGGAAGAAACGAGTAAGCCGCCGCCGAAACGGACGATAGTCCGCAACAGGAGATCGAAGAAATGAGAATCAGAGCAATTGACAAAGTAATGGGCACAGAAGAAGCTTCTGATCGTTGGGGATTGAGCCAATACCATATAAAACGTCCGTGCTGGGATGAAAAAGTGATAGCCAAACGTATCGGAAAAACGTAGGTGCTGGAACGTGACCAGCCGAATACAGAATCAGGAGCAATGAAAATGACCACGATAGAAACCATTTTGCAAGCATAAGAATCGCAACACTCAATGAACCGACAGACGAAGTTGTGGAGCTGCTAGCGGCCCTTTCTTTTAACCGCACGCTTGAAAAGTGCTTCTTTTGATGCGTCAGTATGGGAAGCCAATCCGAACGCCAGGGAACTTCCTGCGCCGAGCGATCCAAGAAGGATGGTCATTGAAGACCACTAAGCGACAGGCACTAAACTGGAAATTAATAGGAGGGGAATATGAAAAAATTTTTCAGAAATTACTTACAAGTAGTATCACAAAGAAAACGATCACATAATATTGCAAATCTTGTCATCAACCTTGCTCTTATTATATTTTTTCTCTCATTTGGAATAACAAGAGGATATCTAAACAACGGATTCGTTTTAATATTTGTAATGTTTGGGTGCTCTGTGCTTCTTATGAAAACTTCGTTTGCTCTTTACTGCCTAATAAAGAAAAAATCCCCTTGAGATACCTCAAAAGGGGATTTTTTATGATTATCTTAATTCAGGTGGTTTGCTACTCCAAGGCAAAGCCCCAGGCATCCAAGCGCCTACTGAGTATGTATACGTATACTCCATGCCCCCACCTCTAGGATTTTCCCATTTTGTTACTTTTATAGACACCTGTTCACCAGTTACATTATCAATGTCATTTTTAGCACGTTCTAACATTGCCGTGTACCCGGCCTGAGTCATTGCGGAGAATACTCCATATATGATCGATGATACTCCACTTCCAACACTGATCCCAAGCCCTATTAGAAAGTCTCTGTATGCAGAGTGAGTTGCAAGTGCAGCTCCATCAATAAACCTAGTGGCCTCGTATTTACTGTCAAAATACATATAAGTATTATGTGCCTTAACCCCATATCCATAATCAACAGTTTCCTTTTTTGGGTCAGGTGCTGCGCTAGCTAAAGCTGAAAAACTCGTAGACATTAAGCATACTACAAGCATTGTAACAAGAAACCTTTTCATGTTAAACATGTAATTTCCTACATTTCCATGATATGTAATCTATTATATGGGGTACTTCTATCTTTGTAAATACTAAAAATAAGAGAATCTAAGGGGATTGGAAGAGAGTTTGTCGCGTATTGAGCAAAATTTTCCGAAAAGAGTTACAAACGGACATACGGGCCACCGGATCCGCAAATCCCGTAAACGGCACCAGTATCCAGGCACCATACCGGCAGGGGCAAGCCCACTTAACTGACAACCATGTCACACTTTTCCGGAAGGGAAAATAAAAACAGGCGAAGGATAAACCCTAATGTCAAAAGGAAATAAAGTATTAGACTGGCAAGCCAACTTGTAGCTAGCCGCTGCCAGCGTGCCGATCGCGCCGAACCGGCGCTTCCGGAATACGGTCAATGAACCGTATGATTAAGTAGGAATATTTGTATTTCAATGCCAATACACTTTACCTCTTACGGAACATAATAGATTCTTACACTTGGAGGTAGCCATGAGAGAATTCGGCAATTAACGAGTGTCGAATCGGCAAATGAATTTATAAGGAGCCATCGATTAGCGTTTCTCTATATCACCATGACAGGCTGCAGTGTGTGTCATGGATTGCGGCCGCAGGTACAGAAATTATTGACGAAATACCCGGATATCCAACTGGCGACGATCAATGCACAAGAAGTTCCGGCGGTTGCCGGGAGTTTTTCTGTCTTCACCGCGCCCGTTTTATTGCTTTACGTGGAGGGGAAAGAATATATACGTGAAGCGAGAATCGTGCATCTGGATCTGCTGGACGAAAAAATTCGTAAAATCTATGACTTAGTGACGGAACCATCTTCTGAAGGGGAATGACAGCCAATCATCGATGTCCTGCCCGTCGCAGCTCACGTAAATTCCAATATTTACACTTGTTGATACTGATATATTTATTTATAATAGTGACAATTTAATAAGATACCTTTAATTCAGTCCCGTGAGGCTGACAAGGACAGCGGAATGTATGATCTTTATAGGGATACGTGTGTATATGCACGTGTACCTATTGTTTTACTGCGATCGTAAACGGCTTATTGTCAGGGCAACTGGGCAATAAGCCTTTTTTATTGCTCCTGAAAGCCATCGATCATTCCCGCCTGTTCCATCTGCTTGAGCATACTCGGTATCTAGACGATCTGGAGGATGGATAATGGAAAAAGTGGATTTGGAATTCTCATTGCAACCTGTACCACAAGCACATCGGAATGGATTTTGGAAAATACTCGCCGTGATGCTTGGATTTACGTTCTTCTCGGCAAGCATGTGGTCAGGCGGAGCGTTAGGAAATGGCTTAACGTTCAGTGCTTTTATCGGAATTGTACTGGCAGGGAATCTGATCTTGGGCATTTATACAGGAGCGCTTGCGTATATTGCGGCCAAGACGGGTTTATCGACTCACTTGCTGACGAAATATGCGTTTGGCACGAAAGGTTCCTATCTATCTTCAGGATTGCTAGGTTTTACGCAGGTAGGCTGGTTTGGTGTAGGGGTAGCGATGTTCGCAGTCCCAGTTCAGAAAGTAACAGGAATGAACGTGTACGTCTTGATTGCGATTGCAGGAATCCTAATGACGGTGACCGCGATCTATGGAATTAAAGCATTGGCGATACTCGGCATCGTAGCTGTACCGTCGATTGCGATATTAGGAAGCTATTCAGTCTTCGAAGCGACTTCAACAGCAGGCGGATTGCAAGGATTAATGAATTATCAGCCGAAGGAAATGATGGGTCTTGCTACAGCATTGACCGTCTGTATCGGATCCTTCATTAGTGGTGGTACGCTAACACCGGATTTTGCACGCTTTGCTAAAACGACTCGTTCAGCGGTTGTATCGACGGTCATTGCCTTCTTCCTTGGAAATTCGTTGATGTTTCTATTTGGAGCAGTAGGCGCGATTGTATATGGTAAAGCGGATATCTCAGATGTTATGTTTTTGCAAGGCTTGATTATGCCGGCTATCATCGTGCTAGGGTTAAATATTTGGACGACAAATGAAAATGCGCTGTATGCATCCAGTCTGGGCTTCGCCAATATTACGAAGCTGCCTAAGAATATCATTGTTGTCTTTAATGGAGCAGTAGGTACGATCATGGCGATGTGGCTGTACAATAACTTCGTAGGCTTCTTGACGGTACTTGGCTCGATTTTGCCGTCGATTGGCGCAATTCTGCTAGCGGACTTCTATATCCTGCATCGCGGATCCTATAAGAAATTCGAAGAAATGAGCTTCAAATCCGTGAACTGGATTGCGATATTGGCATGGATCGGTGGTATTCTGATTGCTCAGTTCGTCCCTGGCATCCCGCCTATTAATGGCTTGATTGGTACAGCTGTGCTGTATGTTATAGGTATGAAGTGTTTCCCGGAAAAACAGTTTAACGTAAACGAGAAAAGGGGAATGAGCAGTGATTATTCAACAAGCGAAGCTTAGAGGTCGCGAAGGTTTATGGGATATCGAGATTGTAGATGGAGCATTCAAGACGATTACCCAAAGTTCGCTTCCTACAGAAGGACATGAGGTCATTGATGTGAAAGGGAGCTTGGTGCTTCCTCCTTTTATTGAGCCGCATATTCATTTAGACACAACCTTAACAGCAGGGGAGCCAGAGTGGAATCAGAGCGGTACGCTATTTGAAGGCATCCAGCGCTGGTCGCAGCGGAAGGAAACTCTTTCTGTAGAGGACGTCAAAACGAGAGCGAAAACTGCGCTTAAATGGCAAATCGCTCAGGGCATTCAGCATGTGAGAACTCATGTGGATGTGACAGACCCTACTCTAGTAGCGCTTAAGGCGATGCTGGAAGTGAAGGAGGAGATGTCGCCTTATGTGGATCTTCAGCTCGTTGCTTTTCCACAGGAAGGGATTCTCTCCTATCCAAATGGAGTAGAACTGCTTGAAGAAGCGATGAAAATGGGGGCCGATGTGGTTGGCGGCATTCCGCATTTCGAGTTTACACGCGAATATGGCGTAGATTCGATGAGAATCGCATTTGATCTCGCCGAAAAATATGATTGCCTCGTCGATATCCACTGCGATGAGATTGACGATGAGCAGTCCAGATTCGTTGAGGTAGTAGCCAAGGAAGCTTACGAACGCGGCATCGGCGCACGTACAACGGCCAGCCATACCACGGCGATGGGCTCCTATAATGATGCATATGCGTACAAGCTGTTCCGGCTGCTGAAGATGTCGGGGATCAATTTTGTATCCAATCCACTTGTGAACATTCATTTGCAAGGACGTTTTGATACGTATCCGAAGCGCAGAGGCTTAACACGGGTCAAAGAACTTCAAGAAGCAGGACTTAATGTGTGCTTTGGTCATGATGATATTTTTGACCCATGGTATCCACTTGGGACAGGCAATATGCTTCAAGTTCTGCATATGGGTATTCATGCTTCACAGCTTATGGGCTATGAGCAGATCGTGAACAGTATCGATATGATTACGAAGAACAGCGCGACGACGCTGCAAATTGAGGATAAATACGGGATTGAGGCAGGCAAGCCAGCCAATTTTATCGTATTGAATGCGGAAAATGAGTATGAGGCCATTCGCAAGCAGGCTGCGGTACGATATTCTTTCCGTAACGGTAAGATCATTGCCGAGACAAAACCGAGCGAGACGAGCGTGAAGCTGGGCAGTATAAGTGAGATAGTTACGTTTCAAAAGTAAAATAAGAGGCAGGCCTTAGGGTCTGCTTCTTTTTTATATATGCAAGAGGCACAATGTTTTCCAATTCATGGTATGATCTGCCTAGTGGCAATTCTGTTTCATTGAAATAGCATTTGAGCCTAATTTAGGCATCAATTTTCGCTTCGCTATGTATATCAAGCGCATCTTGTAGACTCGATAAAGGTTTACTAGCCTTAAAAGCCCCATGTGAGTTTTGCCTTGCAGGGCTTTCCATGTAATTGTATCCAATAGCATTGAAATTGCACTAAACGGCTAATTGAGTAATGTGGGCGTAGAAATAGGCATACGTATCAGTCAGAATCGGAAGTTCAAGCAAGCAAATACCCAAAATGATGGGGAGGAACTTGATTTATGCTTCGGAAATGGCTGGTTTTTGCAATTATCGTAACGGGTATGATTCACTTGGCAACGCTGTCCTTGAACAGTAGCGTACTAAACTGGATCTTCAAGCTTCTGCCGATGGTGCTGATCATCGTGCTCGCAGTTAGTTCGCCGTTTGCGGGTAAGTTGAAGATGTATAAGGTTTTGGTCGTGATTGGATTGGTTTTTAGCATAGCTGGGGATGCGTTGCTACTGAACAACAGAAATGAGTGGTTTATGTTCGGATTGCTGTCTTTTTTGGTAGGGCATCTGTTTTATGTAGCGGCCATGATAAGGCGTTGGGAATTTTCGTTGTTAACGTTGGTGTGCGTGGTACCGATCAGCTTGTATTCTTGGCTTATCGGTTGGCAGTTGCACAATGGTATCATGACTAATAGCAATAATAGCGCATTATGGCTGTCAGTCGCCATTTATGTAAGCGTTATCTCCGTCATGTGCTGGACTGCCATCATGAGTAGGAACTGGCATGCTACGGTCGGGGCGATTTTGTTCGCCGTGTCGGACTCGATTCTGGCCTGGAATAAGTTCGTCAGTAACGTGCCGGCATCAGGTATTTGGATTATGCTGACGTACTTCGCCGCGCAGTTGTTTATTGCAGGCAGCATTGCGAATGTATTCGGTGGCAAGCAGTTGTCGAAGGGCCGCGCCCTGAGGATGTAGGTGGCACACTTTAAACATCGCATGCGGGGAACCGTATCATAAATGACGTCGAAGAAGTGTGGGGAAGGTATAGAGGTTTGCAGCGAGAAGATAATATTTCCCATTTCCATTGTATAATGATGTTGAAGGCTGAGGACTATTACAATGATTTGTTATGAGAAATGGAGAGGGACGGGGACTCTGCACTACTTTGGATTGAACTTGCCCTTGATCGCATGAACACGGAAAGGAGCAATACATGACGATACAACCAGGGGACGTATTCGGATTCTGGAATTCATTATTGAACGCTTATGTTGCATGCCAGATTACGCATATTGTTCCAGCAAATCAACCAGATGAGGAAGACAGTTATGCCGCATTGATGCTGCATTGGACCGGAGTGGAGCTTCCTTCCATCGATCAGTTGAAACAGGTAAAGCCATTTGAATTAAACTATTATTTCTGGAATGAGCTGGATCATCTCATTAGTGAAGGTCCGATTCCTCCGAACTATACCTATATTGGGAATTTCGAAGTCCTTGTGCAGGAGCAGCCGAGAAGTTACGGAGACTGGGATCGCGAGAACAGGCAGTATCGTCAACTGCAGTGGGAACGCATTCCAGAGAACAAACGGCATAATTTCAAAGCGGCCAGTAAGGCGGACGGAAGCCAGCAGGTAGAAATTGCTGGAGTCAAGGTGCCATGGGGTCTTCGATCCATTTCTCTGGATGAGGTTCCGGATCTAACTGACTACACAGAATTGGATCGTCTGCCTTGTCTGACATCCTTGAAGGTTTTCGATTGGAGTTCTGCACTGGAGGACTATGTAAGGACGCATGATTTTATTTATAAGCTGGAAATAAATCTCGAGGCAGAAGTAGAAAGGATCGATTTGCAGCACACGCTCATCACTGATATTACAATAAAGCCACCCATAATACATGAGCTGCTTTTGCCTAACGACATGAACCAGATCATACTTGAGGGAAGTTTGCAGCATGATGTCCATATCAAGCACGAGCAGGAAGGGCACGGCATCATGCTTCAATTGAATGGCGAGGCGGTGAAGTCCTATCGTTGCTTATCGGGACTAGCGCATTTGTCTGATCTGGTTCTGTATGCTGTCGATGACATCGATTTAGGAGACGTCATCGATAGGTTTCCTTCGCTACAGAGGCTACGTGTGGGCGGCAACCCAGGCTATATCCGTGGGATTGAGCAGTTGTACAAGCTCGAACAGCTTCAAATGTTCACGACGATAGACATGTTTGGCTTTTCAGGAGATCAATTCCCACGCCCGGATCAGTTGCCGCAGCTGCACACGTTATGGATGACCAGCTTACCGGATGATGCTGCTAAGACGATCAAGCAAGCTTACAAGCAAGCAGCCAAGCAAGGTCTGGATTTGTACATTCGTCAACCGCGCAAGCCAGAATGGCTCGCCGACAATCTCGATAATCCATTTCGGGCGTGGGACGGTCGGGAAGGAATTACACCTGCGCAAGCGAAAAAGGCTGCTTCGCTGTACAAACAAATACGCGGGCAACTACGGGAGCTTGCAGCTCAGGCACAAACAGGTGATATGTCATCCCAGGAAGTGCAGTTGCAACTCGAACACATCTTTTCTACCTATATTGAGGGTTTTAACAAACTCGACAAGCGCAAGGTGTTTATTTATACCGAGGAACGGGAGGAGATTTTTGATGCTGTGACTCCACTTGTATCCGGGATTGTTGAGGAATTGCGGGCGAATCAGCTCGAAATTGATGAACATGCACTGTGGGGATATACCGACCAGCTCCGCGATTTTTAATTCTCACGCCCCCCTGTTTGTGAGAGCATCACAATTGGATGCCGTTACCCGGCTGTTTGAACATTTGCCGGGTAGCGGCATTTTTATTGCCCAAACATGTTGACAATGATAATCGTTATCAATAATGTGGAGATAGAAATGATACCCCCCTATTTACTGAAAAAACTACTATTTGAAATGAGGGATGCAATGTGAAAATCGACGTTAATCAGTTAGCAGAGCATCTTGCTCACACTCCTTTTCAAGTAGAAGGCGTATATCGATATGCTAAAAATCCAGGTATGCCTCACGCTGACTATACAGATTCTTTTCCTGGATTCGTGTTTCCACTTACCGGGAAGGTGCAGTTTCATTTTAATGACACGCCTTATATCCTGTCGCCAGGGAAAGTTGTGCATGGGGGTGCCAACATGAAACTAGCTCAAAAGTTGTTTGGCAACACCAACTGGGAGTATATCCTTGTTCAATACCGGATATGTCACTCAGAACTAGAAGAGTCAAGCTTTTCCCATCAGCATTTTGAATTATCAACGGGACAATCCCCTCGTCTTATCGAATTAATTATGCGCCTGTGGCATGTGTATAATCAGCGCGGAGGCATTCCGATGTTTCAGACCGAAATGCTGTTTCGCGATGTACTGAATGAAGCTTTATTATGTGTGGCTAATAGGCAGAATAGCTGTGAATCACAAACTTTATTCGAACGGGTATCGAATTATATTCATGAATACTATGATCAAAGTCTTACCATAGAATCACTTGCAGAGCTTAGTAATGTTAATCGAAATCGACTTTCTTACGTATTTAGAAGACATGCAGGTATGGGGCCGGCAGAATATATATTAAAATATCGGATAAACATGGCGCAAGAAATGCTATTTACAAGTGATGTGCCTATACAACAAATTGCGCAAACGGTTGGGATTGCTGATCCCTTTTATTTTAGTAGAGTGTTCAAGAAGCAATTTGGTGTTTCTCCTACTGAATATCGAGCGAAGTTCATCAATAATCTATGCTAATTTCAACAGGCATCCATTCTAATCTACAACTGACTTTACTATACTAATGGCAAACGAAAGATTACATAATGTTGGAGGCTTTACGTATGCAAAAGAGGATAGGACTATTACTCTCCATGCTATTAGTAGTAGTCATACTTGCGGCTTGTAATGCAACACCTGCTGAAAATAAAGGAGCGACTGCAGAAGGTGCATCTACAACAGCTGTTGAGTCAGCTGCAAAGGATTGGCCAAGAACATTTAAAGATGCCTTAGGCAAAGAAATTGTTATCGAGAAAAAACCAGAAAAAATAGCCTCGTTGTGGTACTTTTACCCTGAAATATTAGTTGCATTAGGTGAGCCGCCTGTTGCTACTACGGAGAAAGAGTATCTATCGACTTTAACTTATTTACAAGGGAAGCTCGATGCAGCAGAGGAGTTAGGGGATAAGGTGTCTCCTAGTATTGAGAAAATTTTAGCACTTGAGCCTGATTATATTTTAGCAACCGAACAACATGAACAAATTTATGTTTCACTAGAAAAAATCGCGCCTGTCATTACGTTAAAATACAAGGACATCTATGAAAACTGGCAATATGGACTCCGTACAGTGGCCGAGATTATTGGTAAAGAAGATGAAGCGGAAAACGTTATTGATAAAATGATGAAAAAAATTACAACGGGGCGCGAAGCATTAAAGTCGATTCAAGGAGAGTCAGTAGCACTTATATTGTCTTGGGATGGGAAAACTTTCAATGTTCTAGGTGAAGGGAATCCTGTCTATACACTTGCGTTCGATAAAGAAAAGGGACTGGGACTTACACCAGATGATACATTTAAAGGTTCTATTAATAAATTTAATACATTTGAAGGAATTTCAACGGTTCAAGCAGACCATATCTTCCTTATAGGTGACATTACAAAAAAGGAAACATTAATGAATGACTTAAAACAAAGTAATGTATGGAATAAACTGAATGCCGTAGAGAAGGGCAATGTCTATTTAATGGATAGTTCCGCTATTACTGGTGGCCCATTAGCTATCGAATACGCTTTGCGAAATATAACAACTGCCTTACATAAACTCTAAAAGTCGAGAGCATATCATTGAAATCAAGGAGGGATTCATATGCATTACCAAGCTATTAATCTGAAGGAGCAGCTATCCACACTCAACGATCTCTGGTCTCCTAAACTCGTTGGTGAAATAAATGACCATCAATTCAAGCTCGTTAAGATTGATGGGGATTTTATATGGCACGAGCATCAAGGTGCCGATAAGGTATTTATGGTGCTCGAAGGGGAAATGTTCATTGCTTTTCGTGATGGCCAGGTGAAAATCTCTAAGGGTGAGATGTTTATTGTCCCGGGGGGAGCCGAGCATAAGCCTTTCACCGAAAAGGAATGCCATATCATGTTGATAGAACCTAAGGCGGCTGGATAAGTTTTGAGTCACAAGAAATAAACAGAGTAAAGGGCCATCCGCTAAGGTTGGCCCTAAAACTTGTCGTTACAGACAAGCTCAATTATTTTACATCAGCGGGTTGTTGTTGTGTCACACAATGGATCATTCCACCATCTTTATAAAGTTCTCTCACGTCAATTCCAATAACTTTACGGTCAGGGTATAGTTTCTGAATTGCAGCGTTTGCGATTTTGTCATTCGGATCATGATAATTTGGTACTAATACGATGCTCCATAGTCATATAACCTGGTTGAAGTAGTTCTCTACTTGGACGAGGAGCGCAGTAGGCAGTTCTTCCGCGCGGTGCAGCGTGTCAATGTCCTGCTGAATCTTAATTAATCTCAAAATGCACACCCCCTAGAAAAGGCTGTCTTAGATTTCAAAAAAATAATAAATATCTGAAAAGCTCATTGTTCAATTTGAGTCTGCGGGTGGGAAAATTTTTTTCACATTTTCAAGTTACACGCTATTGCTTTATAGAGTAATTTAATTTACTATACAGAGTAAGGGGGTGTTAAAATATGGATGGAGAGTTACAGCTTAACGTTCCGCTGTTGCGACGTCGAGTTCCCAATCTTACTTCTGCGGCACGGGAAGCTGGGCTTAGAGCTGCGACTGTTTCCAATCTTTGTACGGGGAAAATACCAGTTGGTCGAGCTGAAGTTAGAACTTTGGTAGCCCTTGCTTCTTTAGCAGGATGTAGTCTTGATGAACTCATTATCAGGGGGAGTGGAGTGCGAATGATTGAGACGGGGATCAAAGCCTTGGATTTACTTGCTCCGGTCGCGCGTGGAGGAACGGTTGGCTTTGTGGCAAAACCAAACATGGGTCAGTTGGTGTTATTAGCGGAATTTATGCTTCGAATGAAGAGACGGGGATTTGCAACTGTCTTTTGGGACCCGGGCTCTGATACTCCTGGCATCAACCATGTGCAAGCACAATCCGAATTTAATCACACAACAAAAGATGAAGTATATCAACGCATTGTGAATCTTCGTGAAGAAAAGGATATTCTCCTCGGGGCTGATCGGAGCAAGGTATTATCCGGTGAGTTGTTGTCTTTGCGAGAGAGTCTTAAAGAGGTTGGGGCTAGACCAATTACAATTGCTCTTGTCGACACAAAATGTGAGGTTGTCGACGATGAAGGTGCGTACGGTCCTTTGGACACACTCTGGAAATTTGACGCAGAATTAATTAGCCGCAACATTTACCCACCGATTGATCCCATTGCGTCAACATCTACAGTCCTGGAAGGAGCACATTTAGACGCTGTTCACCTTTCGACTCAACAACGTGCTCGAAAACTACTTCGCCGTTACCGAGAATTGAGATCACTTGTGACAACACAAGGGTTTGACAAAATTTCTGAATTAGATCTGCAACTTTACAATCGGGGGGAGAGGCTTGAATCTTTTCTTGCACAACCCTTTTTTGTCTCCGAACCGTTCACTAAGAAGACAGGTGAATGGTTGACTCTTTATGAAACATTGGAAGATGTTAAACGGATATTAGATGGTGAATTGGATCAGGTTGGAACATCGGAGTTATTTTTTAGAGGTCGTTTGGAGGTTAGGCAGTAATCTTGATTAGGGTAGGACAGTGGGCCAGTCATTTTTGACTGGCCCACTTTGCTCTCATTTTGAAGTGAAAAAACTTGCCGTTTCAGACAGCGCGGAGAGCTGTACCATAAATGACGTCGAAAATTAAAGTGTGGGGAAGGTTCGTGCCGATTCCGATATGCTTATGACTGCAAGCTTCCGAACACTGGCGTAACAATATCCCGCTTAAATTGCCCAATCGCATCATCGGTGTCGATCGTATAGCCGCCTTCCAGTCCGACAAATCCGGAGAAGCCGGTTTCTTTAATTGCACGCAAAATATTTACGTAATTTAGCTCGCCCGTGCCTGGCTGATTGCGGCCTGGATTGTCTGCAATGTGGAAATGATTGATTCGGTCGATATAATGGGTGGCGTTGCGAATGACATTGCCTTCCGTGACCTGCTGATGATAGACGTCGAAGACGAGCTTGACGTTCGGGCTGTCTACCCGATCAATCACTTCCACCGATTCATCCGAACGCTGAAGGAAATGTCCGTAATGGTCCACAAGTCCGTTGAGCGGTTCCACCTCCAAGACGATTCCGGCTTCTTCGAGCAGTGGCGCGCAGCGTTTGAGCGTCTCCACCATTGCGGATCGCTGAATCTCGCGAGGCACGCCTTCCAGCTCGTTGCCTGTCTGAGAAATAATTGAAGTGACATTCAGAATCTTGCACGCTTCAATCGTATCGCGTATCCCAGCGATATAATCGTCTCTGAATGATTCATCAACTAGATTGAAGAACTTCGTGCATGTTGCGCTGATGCCAACCCCGATGCGCTCTTGCTCCTTCGCGATTTGTTTCAGATCATCAAGATTCCACCACGAATAATACTCCAATCCGTGCAGGCCATGCTCCTTAATTTTCTCCAAATGATAAATGACATCTTTCCCGCTATAAGCGCCGATGCACAATGAGAACTTCACAGTCGATCCCTCCAATCACTAGTATGAACCAAGCAATACAGGTTTTCCCGAGACGGCAGATTCAGTGGCTGCAATCGTAATTTCGTGAGTTCGGAGGGCATCTTCATAATTGGACTTAATGCGGGAGGTATCGCCAGTACGGATCGCATGGATGAACGCTTCATCTTCAGCGATTGTGAGATCAATCCCATTGGAGTGGGTCTGAACGTCCTCAGTCTCGATCACCTTCAATGAGGTGTCACGCACCTCAAGCACACCTTCGTCCGTGTAGATATCGAGTCCGACGTGGTGGCTGACGGGCATCATACAGGTGTTGGAAATGGTGGCAACCATGCCGTTCGCAAGCTTCATCGTAACCGTCCCGACATCGGGAACATCGGTTCCTTCGACTTTCTTGCCCATGGCTTGAAGCGCGTATGCGGCATATACTTCGTTCACTTCGCCGCACAAAAAGCGAAGCATGTCGACGATATGCGTAGTCTGTTCGACGAACTGTCCGCCTGATCCTGTCATCACTCTCCACCAAGGCACCATCGGCATTCCGCCCATCCAGTATCCGAGTGCCATGCCGGGAGTCCTCTCAGCCAACAGCTTCTTAGCTAAGTGTGCCGTTTCGCTGTATCGCCAGTGATACCCGACGGACGTGATCAGCTTTTTGTCCTTGATCGCCTGACTGATGGCGGCGGGGGTGTCGCGGTTGATGCCGATCGGCTTCTCTACAAGAAAAGGGATTGATCGTTCGATCAATTGCTGTTCGGCATCCCCGTGGGCCAGCGGTGGAACGCAAATGTAGACGCCATCGAGCTTACTGTCGTCCAACATGTCGTCCAGCTTCGCGTACGCTTTCGCATCATTGTGCTCTGAAGCCGCTTTCTGTGCACGGCCAAGGTCAACATCGTAGAATGCAGTCAAGGATACGCCTTCGATTTGAGCTAAGCTGCGGATATGATGATTGGCGATTCCCCCGGTTCCGATAAATCCAAGCTTCACCGTCATAATCGTGATCACTCCCGTTACAAGGATATAACAAATATCAACTTTGTAAGTTATTCTAATCGAACCCAATCCGTAATAAAATATCAGATATAACGCTTTCAATATCGAAAAATGAAACTGGAGGAGCGGTTATGGATATCAGCTATGGCAGGCATTTCATAACAACGGAGCGTGACCGGGGGCTGCCGCTTCACCTGGGCAGTGTCGGCTTGATGACGCACCAGGGATCCATTTATCGGGAACACGGCTATCACGCTTTCCACTGGCTGCATACGGTAGAGGGAGTCGGTGAATTCTCGGTGAACGGCACAACGGTGAAGTTGTATCCGAATCAGGGCATCTTGCTCAAGCCGAACGTAAGCCACAGTTATCGTGCGGAAACTAGCATCTGGTCGACATGGTTTATGACCTTCGACGGGGCGCTCGCCAATCCCATCACAGCGTCACTTGATCTACAACACATGCAGCCGCTGAGCTGGGGTTCCGACTCGCCGCTTGCAGAAATCCACCAGCAATACGATCATAAATGCAATCATAGCTTCGATCTGGCCGGGGTTAACGGTTCGCTAGAGGTATATACCTTCCTGACGCTTATCAAGCAGTTCGGACAAGCTGGCAGTGAACCCTCCTTATCTGAAGGTCATGAGAGGCTCGCTCCTATTTATTTGCTCATTGAAGAAGCTTACGGGAGCCCTGATCTCGGGCTGGAACGGATGGCGAATACGCTGCAGGTCAGTCCGCAATACTTGAATACGCTATTCCGCAAGAGCTGGGGAATAAGTCCCTATCAATATTTACTGCAATTCCGCATTCAGAAATCGAAGGATATGCTCCTCTCTTGGAGATGCCCTACTGTGAAGGAGATTGCTGCATCTGTGGGCTTCCAAAGCGATAGTCACTTCGTCCATACGTTCCGTCGAGTGACCGGCATGACACCGCTACAGTTTCGAGCGCAATATGGGGAATAGGTGGAGCCAAATAATGGGGAATACTGTACAAGTCCCAGTGATAACGGATGAGATAGTTCTCTTTCTGATTTCATTGGATTCAGGCTGCTTTATGATATATTGAAGTGAATAAGAGCTTATTCCGTAAGACAACCCATTGCAAAGGAAGTATGAATCATGAATCTAGAGACGGTCATGCAAGAGCTTGAAGCTCTCGGCAAGGAACGCACCAAGAAAATATACCTATCCAATGGCGCGCACGAGCCACTTTTTGGAGTAGCTACAGGTCAGATGAAGCCTATCTACCGGAAAATAAAACGCAATCAGCCATTAGCGGAGGAGCTCTATGCTACAGGAAATTATGATGCGATGTACTTTGCAGGGGTAATCGCGGATCCTGAGGCAATGACTGCGGCGGACTTCGAGCGGTGGATTGATCAAGCCTATTTCTATATGCTATCGGATTATGTGGTGGCCGTAACGCTGGCCGAGACAGATATTGCGCAGGAAGTCTCCGATAAATGGATTGCAAGCGATATAGAGCTTAAAATGTCAGCAGGCTGGAGCTGTTATTGCTGGATGCTTGGGAATCGCCCGGACAGTGAATTCTCTGAAGCCAAAATTGCGGAAATGCTGGAACTTGTGAAAAATACGATTCATGATGCTCCTGAACGTGCGAAGTACGCGATGAATAATTTTATCTACACCGTGGGCGTATCCTATCAGCCGCTTCATGATAAGGCAGTCGAGATCGCAAAGGAAGTAGGCCCGGTGGAGGTCAATCGCGATTCTGGAAAGAGCAAGTTCTTAAATGCATCCGTGAATATTCAAAAGGCGGTAGAGAAGGGGCAGATCGGCTTCAAACGGAAATATGTACGGTGTTAGTTCTTAAATCTTGAGTGAATTACGAAGGGTTATGCGATGCCAAAAAACGATAATATGCTGGCAATATTGTGGTTGCTGAATTCGGGCGCCAAAATGACTGCCAAACAAATATCCGAAAAGTTAGAAATAAATATTAGGACTGTCTATCGATATATTGATGCACTATGTGCCAGTGGAGTGCCTATCGTATCTGATTCAGGTCATTATGGCGGATATAGCTTGCTCAATCATTTTATCAGAGCCCCTCTGCTATTTGATATGGAGGAGAAAAAGGCACTCCTTCATGCTGCCATCTTTGCAAAAGAAGCGGGATATCCTCTGAGCGAAGTATTAGACAATGCGACATCGAAGTTGAAAAAGTATTCGAACCAGGAGCAGGAACGCACACTTAATCGTCAGTTAGCAGGGTTTGAAGTAATCAACGAAGGGGGAGCTCCTTCTATTCAGCCGGTATTGCTGGAATTGGAGCAGGCTGTAGAACAGGAATGCTCTCTAGAAATCGATTACCGCACAGTCCGGGAGGAGCAACCCAAGCATAGGGTCATAGACCCCTATGGGACAGTGAACTGGAATAATAAATGGTATACCGTTGCATTTTGCCACCTAAGGAATGAGCTCCGCATCTTCCGGGCAGAACGGATTGTACAAATCAAGCGTACGTCCATCCGATTTAAGCGTCCCGAAGCCTTTTCAGCTCGTGAGTTTGTTAAGCAAAACTTGCTGCCTGATTTGGTGGGCAATGACAGAGCGTTTTCTGTAATTATCGAGGGCAGAGCAGAGGCATTGGACGACTTATGTCTGCACGGGTTCTTGGGGCACTATTTGCAAGAGAGGACGGCAAATCAAGCAATCTTTGTACTTGAGGAAGAATCAATGGATACTTATGTTCCTCATCTTCTCTTATCCTATGGGAAATCGATTCAAGTTATCGAGCCACAGCTGTTGAAGGATAAACTTATTGCTGTTGCATCGGAATTAATGGAATATTATCAACGAAAATAACTTCACTGACAGCAGTTGTCAGTGAAGTTATTTTATGATGAAGACAATCATGGATTACCGATAGATGATGGGAATCCGTTGAATATTTGGTAGAGAAGGAGAACGTACACATGAGTAATACGGTATATCTGTATGTATTTGACACAATGTCAGACTGGGAGATCGGTTATGTAACTGCCGAATTGAATTCGGGAAGATTTTATAAAAAGGGGATGTCCCCCTCAAAAATAGTTACTGTAGGGAATGAAAAGACTCCTGTGACGACGATGGGTGGATTGAAGATACTCCCTGAAATCTGTCTGGAGGAGTGCAGCATGGCAAGTACCGATGCATTGATTTTGCCTGGTGGAGATACATGGACAGCACCCATTCACCAACCGATCTTACAAGTTGCCCAGAGATGTGTAGAGGAAGGTATACTGGTTGCCGCGATTTGCGGTGCTACGATAGGATTGGCCCAGACAGGATTGTTGAATTCTCGCGAGCACACAAGCAATGATCTGGAATACCTGAAGATGGTCTGTCCCACTTATGCAGGCGAACAGCATTACAGGAGGGAGTCAGTTGTAACGGATGGGAAATTGATTACCGCATCTGGAGTAGCACCATTGGAATTTTCTGCACACATCTTGAGAGCATTAGATGTGTTTTCAGAAACAACATTAGATGCTTGGTATAGTCTAAATAAGACCCATAAACCCCAATATTTCTTTGAGTTGATGAACTCAATCCAATAAAGGTATCAGCATGAAATAAATCGGCTTCGGGTGAAACGAAAGTATGATCCGCATAATATGTTTCGTTTTGCCCAAGACAAAGAGGCTGCACGCTGGCTTACCCAGGTACAACCTCTTTTGCTATTTTTATGCCCCAATATATTTCACTGCAAACCATGAAAGCTAAACGAAGTTTCTCGTATCATTGTTACGTCCGAATTTGTACGTTGCAATCAGGAAGAAAACAACCGCAAAGGCGAATAAAATCGTCAGATGAAACCAGATATTGCCCATCGCTTCTCCGGACTGTAGTTTGTCGATCGACTGCAGCGCCCAACTCTGTGGCATGAAGTCGGAAATGCGGCGCAGCATTTCAGGCATAATGCTTCTCGGGAAGAAGCAGCCCGCGAGCAGACAGGTTGGAGTCACAATCAGATTTTGAAGTGCTCCGGCCATCGCCGAGTTCTTGGAGAAAGCTACGATCACCAGCGACACACTGACGGATACAAGCGCAAAAAGCGTTAGAATGAGAAGCAATTCCCCCATTGAGATTCCTGAATCCAGGTTAAACACGACCCGCATGAAGAACAAAGCGACGATAACTTGCGCGATCATGACGATAATATTCACCAAAACATTCGCCAGCACATAGGTCCTCGCATTGATCGGAGAAGAAAGAATGCGGTAATAGGTTCGGTTCTCCCGGTATTTCAAAATCAGCTCCGATAGCCCGGTCGCAGAGTTCATCATAAACAAGAGCAGAAACCCGATGGATTGAAACGACATTGCTTTGGTTACAGATGTATCATTTACGGATTGGGACGTCAGCTTAAAGTCCGAGGAATGGTAAGCATCATACAGCTGCCGGAATTTGGCTTGGTCGCCTCCAGATATTTTCGCCATTGCCGCGACATTATCGATATATCCGTGCAGCATCGATTTCATGTACGCCGTTACTTGAGCCCCTTTCACGGATTCGATGGAAATATGGCCCGGATTCCCGTTCAGCACGCTCTCCGAATAACCCGAGTCGATAATCAAGCCGCTGTCCAACTTGCTCGCAGCCAGCTGTTCCTTGAGCTCGCTTGCCGTGACATTTACGATTTGCACATGATCGAGACGCTGCACAAAACCGATCGTATCCACCGCAATCTGTTGACCCTGATCATCGTTTACCACGCCAACCCGTAATTGTGTCTGCCCTTGTTGGCCATACAACAGTATGGAACCCAAAATACCGATAATCGGCAGACCGAAGTATATTAACAGCGCACTGCGTTTGCGAAATGTCGCAATCAGCGTTTTGGTAGCTAGAAACCAGATCTCACTCCACATCTTACAATCCCTCCCGGCGTCTCATCACGATAATTGATGCACCTAGAAACAATACGGCGAAGCCGATGTTTATGCAAACAACCGGCCAGGCTGCCGATACGTCATTTCCGTAAATCACTTGCGTCAGACCATGGTTAGCCCAGCGGATGGGTGACAAATTGATGAGGAATCCCATCAAGCCGCTGCCAGAATCATTGCCGATGGGGAAATAGGCTCCTCCGAAAAAAGACATGAGCTGAACGATCAAGCTGACGACATTGCGGCCCGCCCTGCCTTTTATCATATAGCCGCAGGCAAGGCCAAGGCCCATCGCCATGATGACCTCTGACAGCAGAACGATGGCAACGATCCCCATATGGCTGCCCCAATAAGCTTTAAACACATATTTGCTGAACAGGATCATCGCTGCCACGCACAATACATTCGTCATCATTCCGCCCAAAATCTTGCCCGTAAAAATCTCGCTTTTACTTACCGGAGCTATAATAAGTCGATTCCCTGTGCCGCGACTGATCTCGCTCTGGATTAGCCCGCCTGCCGACATGGCCGCCCACATACCGACCATCACGGTCATGGCGAGCGCATAATAATCGACGGAGCTTGGCGTTCGGTTCGGCGTTATGGACATTTCTTTGATGTAGTCTGTTCCGCTGCTTGCGAACACCGCCTCGGTTTGGTCCGGATCGATCTTGGCTACCGCCACAGCCGCATTATATTTATCCGTAAAAGACGCCAGCATCCCCTGCACAATATTGCTTGCGATCGTATCGCGACTGCTGCCGTAGAGGGAAATTCCTTGCGGAGTCAACTCGACATAATCCACATAACGGTTATTTTCAACTTCCGTCCGTCCATCCATCCCAGGCTGAAGAGACTCAAATCTCACTCCCGTTTTGCTTACTTCCTTCGTAAAAGCGTTAAACGCTTGAGACAACTCTCCGCCGCCGGTTGAATCCTTTATCAAAACCTTCAGATCTCCGATTTTGACATCGGAACTGAATGCATTGCTCAGCGCCATACCCAGGATTAACATGAGAACGATCGGGAAACCCAGCATGAACACCAGCGTACGCCGATCGCGGAGATCCTGCTTTATTTCTTTTAATGCAATCGATAATATATTCACCGTGGCAACCTCCTTTTCCGCGATCTATTAATCCCGTAAATTGCGCCCGGTTAATGTAAGGAATACCGTTTCTAAATTAGGCTCCTGTTCTTCAACCGCGCGGATTTCTTTGCCATTATCCATAAGCTGCTTCAATATCCGGTTCAGGTTATCCACCGCGGCATCACTCTGAATTCGAATTACCTGTTCATCCTGAAGTACATTACGCACCCCCGGAATGGTCTTTAAACCTTCGCTTTCCCCGCCTTGGGACGATTTCAATTCAATGCGAATATCCTTGACGTCGGTGACCGTCGATTTCAGCTGCTCATTGGTTCCCTCAGCGATGATTTTTCCGTGATCCACAATAGCGATACGGGAGCAAATCTCCTCGACTTCCTCCATGTAATGGCTTGTGTAAATAATGGTGCAGCCGGATTCGTTCAGCTTTCGCACCGAGGTTAAAATATAATTGCGCGATTGGGGATCGATCCCCACGGTCGGTTCATCCATAATAATCAGTTTTGGTTTATGCGCAATGGCACAGGCGATGTTAAGGCGACGTTTCATCCCGCCGGAGAAATTTTTCGGGAAACTTTTGGCCTTGTCGCCGAGACCGACAAACGTCAGCGCTTCCTCTGTCCGCTCCTTCAGCTCGGTCCCCCGTAAACCGTACAGCCCTGCAAAAAAGCTTACATTCTCATACGCAGTCATATCCTCATAAATCGCTAAATCCTGGGGGACAACGCCGAGGTTCATTTTGGCAAAGCGGCTATGCTTCATGATGTCCTTCTCCAGAATCCGGATTTCCCCACCAGTTGGACGCAGCAGCGACGAAACCATATTGATCGTTGTGCTCTTGCCAGCTCCGTTGGATCCGAGAAAACCAAAAATCTCGCCTTCCCGAATGGACAGCGACATATTATCAACAGCGATAAAATCGCCAAATTTCTTTGTAAGCCCCCGGATTTCCAATACGTTCATCTATCATTCACTCCGTTTCGTTGTGCTTTTGATGTCTTTATCATAATAAAAAAGGATGCTCTTATATCAGTGCATAAGTTCATCCTTTTTACATGAGAAAATTCATATTTTGTTAGGAGAGGGATTAACGGCAAATGAGAAATTTCATTAGTCACCGTACGGAATCAGGGTCGTGATGCTAAAACCGCGGGTACCGTCGGCGACGACCGTCCCGTTGACGTGTGCAGTCCGCTCTTCCATCCCGATCAAGCCAAGGCCCTTGACGATTTTGGAGGCACCTTTGCCGTTATCGGCGACGACGGCTTTAATAAAACGGTTCAATACCCGGACTTCCACATGAACGGCCGAAGCGCCGGAATATTTGGCACTGTTGGTCAAAGCCTCCGTGACATTTTCATAAATAATTTTCCAATGAAGCGGTGTGATCTGATCGATGTTTCCTTCATGGACGACCGAGGTCATAAGTCCCGTTTGGCCTGCAAAAGCTTCAACCGCAGTCTTCAAGCGGCTAAACCCAAGCTGCTCCATGGGGGGCTTGTTATGTTTCAGCGTAATCCGGATTTCTTCAATCGCTTCCTTGGAGATGCCGATCGCGTTTTGCAGCAGCGTCTCCGCCGTTGCCGCATCGCTGCCCAGAAGGCGTTTGGCCGCTTCCATCTGAATTAGGGCGCCGGTCATTGCATGCCCGATGCCATCATGGATTTCCTGAGCCAGTCGGTTGCGCTCCTCCAGCTTGACCATATATTCCGAGGCTCTGGCGTATTCCCGGTTTTCGTTGAGGCTTTTCGCCAGCTTCTGCACGTCCTTGCGCATCCGTTCAAGCTCATCCTCCTGTTTGATGGCTCTCCCCATATAATGACGGACCATCACATAACCGAAGAAACTCCAAGCAGCTACAAAGACATACAAAATCATCATTTCACCGCGCAAAAGCAGTATCGGAAGAAATACGGCGATCAGCAAATAACCGTTTTTTCGTGGATGAAAGGACGCCAGCTCATTCATGCTAAACGGAAGCAGCAGTGCAAAATACGGATAGTGAACCGTGCAACCGACCAAATAGATGATAATTCCCAAAATAATTATCTGCTTGGTGACGCTCTTCTTCACGATATGCAAGACTAGATTCAGCGCCAAAAAAATTAGAAAATAGAATACAAACCATGGATCCGCCGCTGCCGCCGTAAAATAAGAAGCGATGACAACAAACAGCAGCATGATCATTTTATTGCCAACCGTCCAAACTTCCATGCGATAGCCTTTCCCTTCTCTAACGGGTTTTGCCCGTCAGATAATAAATCGCAATCTGTGTCCGGTGCGATAGCCCGGTCTTATTCAAAATTGCTGTGATATAATTTGCCGTCGTTCCTTCGGAAATAAATATTTCCTTAGAAATTTCCTTGTTCGATAGGCCCTGCGCGATGAGCGACATGACATCCAGCTCTCGTTCCGTAAACAAACTGCGGTCGAAAGGCCCGTCATTGGGGGAACTCTGCTCCCTTTCAGGACTGATTCCTGCTTTCTGCATTCCGATGGATGCAGTCGGGGCGGACATTTTACTCTCCGTCGACTCCCGGCTCCCTGACATCTGGGATTTGAGCTTTTCCAGCACCACATCCTGCAGGACGCTCTGCCCGTTGTGTATGCTTTTGATCGCATCGCGGATCCGCTCCGGGTCGGTGTTTTTCAGCAGATATCCCTTTGCGCCGAAGCGGATGGCATCCAGAATATATTCATCGTCATCAAACGTCGTTAAAATGAGCGGTTTGGTCGCCGTCTGCTCGCTAATCAGCTTGGTGGCCTCAACCCCGTTCATATTCGGCATCCGTACATCCAGCAAGGCAACATCTACTTCATGAGCCTGGCAGTATTCAACGGCCTCCCGGCCGTCCTCCACTGTGGCAAGCACGTCGAATTCCCCGAATGTGGTTAAAATAATCTTCATACCTTCGCGGATGAATGAGTTGTCATCGGCGATTAGTACGCGAATTTTCATCATACGCCTCCTTGCTTTATTTCAGCGTGATTTCATAAACGGCTTCTTCCTGCTGTGTATCTTCGAACCATTCCGTGCCGGCGTATGTAAAACCTATTTTTTCAAGAATCCTGCTGGAATCCGCATTTTGAGGGTCAACAGAAGCATGGATTCGCTTCACGCCGCCATGATTTTTGGCAAGCTCTAAGCAAGCCTTTGCCGCTTCTGTCGCATATCCTTTTCCCCAGCTTGACTTGGCAAAATGATAAATGAGTTCAACCTCATGGACTTCTCCCGATATATTAAAACCGCCGGCTCCTATGACCATGCCCGTTTCTTTTTCCACCACCGCATAGACGGACAATCCTTTTGCCTGATGACATTCGCGGTAAGCTGTAAGACTCAAAGGCAGCTTCTCATGGGCGGCGGCACCAAGACAGTATCGCATCACTTCCTCATCGCCCCAAAACCGCTTAGCAGCCTCAACATCCTCTTCTTCAAAAACGCGCAGAGCAAGACGCTCGGTTTCAATTTCATATGCGGATTTCATGTTTTATCTCCTTTTTAATGGAATTCCATGGGCCTATCCCCAGATCTTTTGATATTTATTGTACTCAAAGGATATTTTTATGGGAAGAAAAAAAGTACAGCCCCCATCTGACGATGAAGCACTGTACTTCCCTATCACTGATTTTCTCTTTTATTTTTCTCCAGCTCAGCTTGTAATTTAGCATTCTCTCTCAATAAACTCGCATTCTCTTCCAATAACTTTTGTACGTCTGGGACATCCTTGGCAGAAATCCAGCCGTGCAGATCATCTCTTCTTTCATACTCTGGCAATTGATCGCGCATAACCATCTTAATGTGCCGTATGTCTTCAACATAATAGGTAGGTACTTCCTCAAATACGGATTGTTTAAACTCTTGGAGCCTCTCATAATACTCCCCTACGACAAAGTCGTATGGCTTTTGTCTTAATGCTTCATCTGTGACAACGAAAGCAAATCTGGGTTTACCAACTTCCCCCGCATAATCATATTCCCAATGCGTATAACTCTTTGATTCATCATCAGGAAGCGTTAAACCATAGAATCCTCCGAGAATTAGAATATATATATCGGATTCATCGATCCATCTTTTCCTAATGCTCATCGGAGTTTCCTTGAAGAATAGCTCAACTCCTGCAGGAATATGCCCAGCTTTACGCACGGCTTCTACAGCGGTGTATCTTTCCTCAACCAAATCAGAAAAAGTAGACGATATGTAGATTTGTAGTTTTTTTTTCATAGGCCACCTTTATGAATTGAAATTAATATGGATCATACCGTCACATTACTTTATGTGTCAATATTTAACGATACTGTGTAGGTTACATGCGAAGGATACGAGAGAGAGGGGTACATCGTCATCGTGATTTTGGGATGTAAAGAAGTGTATATCAAAGTAAACAACTATCTATTACTGCGCATAAAAATGTCTCATAAAATCTATGGTGAAGAGGCTACTTGGAATAATTGGGCGTCAGGGTCAGGCTCATGTACCAGACTTGTACAAACGTAATTGTCATTTCAATCTAAGAAATGGGGATGAAAAATGAAGCAGAGTCAAAGGTATCCAAGACAAAGTTCGTTGTTGTTGTCACTTGTGCTAATCTTCTCGATTGTTTTTTCTGTCCATCCATCGCTACTGAATGCAGAGGGGGATATACCGCCGGAGGTTACGCAGGGGCAGGGAGATCAACAGCCTTTGCCTGAAACTCCTACTCAGCCGGAGCAAGGGGGAATCCCTCAGCCTGATCCCGATCCACAGCCACAGCCTGATTTCAATCAACAGCCCCAATCTGATCTCGAGCAACAGCCACAGCCTGCCATAGAGCAGCCTCTTGACCTTGCCACTGCGACGGGATATTTTCCACCCAACACCGCGGCATCTGGAAACGTGAAAAATATGGCCTTGCTGTACACCGGGTATTACGGCGGACGAACGACATACGAGGGAAAAGAAATCGGCACGTATGACAAAAATACATTGTTGCCTTATGTGGCGCACTACAACAGCAATAATGTGATGGACGACACCTTTTTTGACTCGTTCCTCTTCCTAGGAATCAATACGCCTGATTATCGGGATTTCGGCGATTCGGCGGATCCTGCCAAGTTTACCTACAAGACGGATTGGGAGTGGTACATCAACCGTATTTTCACTGCCAATCAACAGCTGGACGCCCTGAATCAAGCTACCCAGCAGGTTGCAGCCACGCTAAACCAACCAAACTACAAATCCAAGGTATATATTATGATACCTTATCCCAACAGTAGAATAACCAATTTCGGGGATGTCGATAACGACGGCATCAGTGAAAATTTAAAAACCAATCCCAGCAACTTGACCAAGGTGACCAAATGGTATATCGACACTGTACGAAGCAAATGGAGCCAAGCCAATTACAGCAACCTTGAATTAAAGGGTTTCTATTGGTTCCACGAAGATATCGACACCGGCAATCAGGGTGAGGTTAATGCGATCAATAACACTGGAAACTATCTGCACTCGCTTGGCTTGAAATATTGCTGGATTCCATACTTTGGTGCCGGGCAAAGCAAAAACGCGCATAACTATACCTTTGATTTCAGTATCCAGCAGCCCAACCACTACTTCGTCCCGAGTTCAGACTATTCGAGAATGACCGCTGTTACTACCCAAGCTCAAACCTACAATCAAGGCATCGAAATGGAATTTGACGAGAGAGCGATGTCTGACCCCGATTTTAAGAACCGGTTCGATAATTACTTAAAGGCTGGCGCAGAATACGGGTACATGACAGGAGCGATCAAAGGCTGGTACCAAGATATCTTCGGAATATATAACCTCTATAAGAACAAGAACAACAACGGCGTAAGCGGCATTTATGACGGTAGACAAATGTACGAAGACATCTACAAATTCACCAAAGGAACGTACACGATTCCAGGAAACCTGGCAAGCGGCAAGACGGCTGTAGCCTCTTCCAGCCAAAGTTCTTCTGTATCCGCCGATAAGGCGGTCGACAATAAGTTCGGCACCAGATGGTCAAGCCAGCAATATACAACTACGGAGTGGATTTACGTCGATCTCGGGCAAGCCTATAACGTTAACCGAGTTAGGCTGAACTGGGAGACCGCATATGGCAAGAGTTACAAAATACAAGTATCGAACGATGCAACCAATTGGACGGATGTCTATGCGACCACAACTGGCGTTGGCGGAGTCGACGATATTGGCTTTGTGCCAACAACGGCAAGGTATGTAAGAATGTACGCGACGGAACGAGGGACCATCTACGGGTACTCCCTTTACGAGTTTCAGGTATATGGGGATAGCGTTGGGTCCGCCACCACAGCGAATCTAGCGTTAAATAAGACAGCTTCGTCGTCTTCCAACCAAGACGCAACCCTTACGCCGAGCAATGCGGTGGATGGAAATACGGCGACAAGATGGTCTAGTCAGTTTACAGATTCAGAATGGGTAGCGATTGACCTCGGTCAGTCGTATAACATTAATCGAGTCATATTGAATTGGGAGCTTGCTTATGGAAAAGGCTACAAAATCCAAGTGTCCAATGATGCGGCCAACTGGACGGATGTATATACCACGACAACGGGTAATGGGGGCATCAACGATATATTCTTTACACCGGTGAATGCAAGGTATGTAAGAATGTACGGGACGCAAAGGGCTTACACCTTCTACGGATACTCCTTGTATGAATTCCAGGTTTATGGCAGCAAGCCAAATCTAGCGCTAAATAAATCGGCAACAGCTTCCTCCAACGAGACAGCCGCATACACGGCTGATAAAGCGGTAGATGGCAATCCGACGACGAGATGGTCCAGTCTATATTCCAACCCGCAATGGATCTACGTAGACCTTGGACAACAATATCGCGTCAATCAGGTCAAATTGAACTGGGAGTTTGCCTATGCGAAGGGCTACAGGATTCAGGTGTCGAACGATGCCCTCAATTGGGCGGATATGTATACGACATCAACGGGCGATGGCGGCATTGACGATATCTATTTTGAACCAGTAAATGCGAGGTATGTCCGCATGTATGCAACGAACCAGGGTACCGGCTACTGGTATTCGCTTTATGAGCTCGAAGTCTACGGCAACTGATCCACTGGCCATATGGTGTGAACTTTCCTAGACTGAAGCAGGTAAAACGCAAGTATGATCCCGATATAGTGTTTCGCTTTGCCCAAAGTATTCCGGTGGGGAAGCCGCCTCACCGTTAGGGAGGGGAATTTTCCCTATACTAGAAAACAGAAGAAAGCACCCTCAAGGGAATGCCCCTATATCGTAAGATAGGGGAGATAACCTTGGAGGTGTTTTTTTTGTGGACATATCAAAATCTACATCTTCAATAAATTCGATAACCTCCCCATTGGGACTGTGAATGAGAGCGTTTCTGACTACAAGTGGCGGTTCGCCAAGGGAAAGACTCGCCGGTTCTATAAATGGCTTGGCTCCATATGCGAGTGCTCTCTGGTACATATCCTCAACATCTTGGACATAGAAGGCGAGATGTAATAATGCCCCATGAGCCACCTCATCATCAGACTGTGCTTTCTTGCCTTGAGCAGGAATGACCGCGTCGTTATCAAAGACCTCAATACAAGTTCTTTGGTCAGGTGAAATCAGCATGGAGGCTTCTTTAATTTGAAAGGATGGCAGACTCCAGTGATGGCCGATCTTGAACCCTAATACTTCCGTATAGAACGCAATGGTTGCTTGATAATCTTTGGCTTGGATTGCCACATGGGCAAGACCTTGTATACTCATTTATAAGCCTCCTCTTCAGAGATGGTTCTAATTATAGGGGGATGAATTCGTAAAATGAATGCGAAAAGTGAGGAACATGTAGTAGAATGCATGTGAATATAAGGTTATGCAGGCTGAGGAGTTTATTTTATTAAAATCTCGTATTTGAGGTGTGCATCGTATGGAAAATGGGTTCGATGATATTGATCAAAAGATCATGCAATTACTTCAGCGGAATGCACGAATGTCGATTTCCCAAATCAGTAAAGAAGTGGCCATGTCGCAGCCATCCGTGAAAGAAAGAATGATTAAGCTGGAAGAAAAAAATATCATTTCCGGATATACGGCTGAATTTAATTTGCGGAATTTGAACAGAGGGACGACCACGTTTATTTTGTTAAAAACGGAACGGTGCCAAGAAGTCGTTGATTTTTGTGAACATGCCAAGGAAGTAACGGATTTATATCGCATTAGCGGTGAATACAATTATCTGATCAAGGTACAAACAGCATCCATCGAGGAGCTTGCCCAGTTTCAAGATGCTCTTGCAAAAATCGGAGTTTCAAAATCTCATATTAGTATGAAAAACATTCTAGAGAACAGGGTATTGCTCTGATAGAGGAAAGTACGGACATCAGGAGGCCTACTTGAAATGGAGGAACGAAACACATACCGAACAAGCCAGTTATCAGATATCCTTGGAGTGACTAGGGATGCCCTGAGATACTATGAGGAACAAGGGATTGTGAATCCGAGGCAAAATGAATCCAATCACTATAGGCAATATGACTATTATGATATCTATACCTTGATGGTGGCTGACTTTTATAAAAAGAGAAATTTATCGATAAAAGAAGTAAAAAGGCTGCAGGTAGGCAGCGAAATCGAAGAGCTTGGAGCTATATTAGGGGATAAAGCCAGCGAATTAGAAGAAACGATACGGCTGAATGCATACATGCTTCAAAAAATAAAGGAAACCCAACAATTCTGTAAGGATATCAAACAACATCTCAACCAATATTCTATTAGGGAATTCCCCGCTTGTGAAGTAATGGGGGAGATTTCTGATTTCACAGCCTTTCAGGAGTATCCAGTTATATTGGAGCATATGGACTCAATGAAGGACGATATTCTCAGTAAAATTATGAGGCAGTTTACGTTTGATGAAACGGGATTTCTGGATACGAAGATGTACATTGTGGAGAAGCTTGAAGCGAAGCCAACAGAAGAAGGATGCTATTTGGAGTTCCCCACATGCATCTACACGATTGTGGAGGATGGCAGGTTCCAAAACGGGAGCGGGGATATTAAGCATCAGGTTTTTGAACATACGTTAGCATGGGGACGGGAACAGGGGCTTGCACCCAAAGGAGTCGCTTTTGTGAATACCCGTCTGATCACGTATCTGGATAACATGGAGCGCGTATTTTTAGAAATTTATATTCCTGTCGAGGGAAAATAGGGACTTTATGATCGATCTATTGACCTGGGTGTAACACCATAGTTTATATTTGGAAACCAGTGGAGCATGAGCGCGCAAATTGTTCTATTGGTTTTTTGTTTTATAAACTAGTTACAGGCGGGGATTAATATGAATGGCATACTAAAAAGATATATTCTATGGACCTATGGCATATTCTATGTGTTTCTTCTTCTCATCGGGTTATCCATGTTGGTTATCAAATCTCAACCATTAGCCGAAGTGGTAAAAGTGCTATCAGCTTGGACGGCTACCTTTGTGTTCATCGCGATGTTCCGTAAAATCAAGCCTCAAGAAAACCTGATGGATTTTATAAAAGGTCAATTTCGTGCAAGGATACGCCTATCAACGGTACTGAGCGTTGTTTTGCTCCAATTATTTGTTTTAATAGGGAGTCTCTCCGTAGTAACTGCAGTTTGGAATGTGCCCATACGCGAGCAATTAGCTGATTCCTGGACGACACTGCTTCTCGTATTTGGCTATAATCTGATTCTGGGGCCACTAGGGGAGGAGTTGGGGTGGAGTGCATTTGTACTCGATGAATTGCAAAAAAAGTTCAGTCCGTTAACATCTGCGTTGATCGTTGGGGTCACTTGGGGATTCTGGCATGCGCCGCTATGGCTGATGACAGGCTTTTCAGGAATGGATTTAGTGCTGTATATTGTCTGCTTCTTGGTCTCCATTATCTCTGTCTCGATCATGATAACGGTATTCTATAATTTGAATCATAATCTCATGATCCCTATTCTCATTCATCAGCTTTTTAACTACTTTATGGCGATTCAATTGGGGGAACCTTTGCGTATTATTGTCGTTACGGCCCCATTCTATTTGATCGTTGCTGTAGGTTTGGTTGTAGTGAATGATAGAAAGTGCTTGTACAAATAAGTGAGGGACATACAGGTTCCGTCATGACTTGAAGGGTGAACCTTTTTGTAAGAAATGGTAAAGTGAAATGGAGATGACCTTTTCTACGAGGTGGGAGAAGCATGAAGGAATTATTGGTGAAGTACATGGCGAAATATACATCCCTTACTGAAGAGGAACAGCGGGCTGTTCTTGAAGATATTTATTTAGAGGAATATAAAAAAGGAACAGTGCTCCTTAGACAAGGAGATGTCCCTACGAATTGCTATTTTGTATTACAGGGATGTGTAAGGCAATACCTGATTCATGAATCGGGCAAAGAGGTCACGATCAACTTCTATACCGAGGAGCAAGCCATCACCAGCATCAATGCTCACAAACAAGATAAGTCGTCCGAATATACCTTTACCTGTCTGGAAGATACCGTGTTAGTTGTTGGCGAGCTGGCTGTTGAAAAGGACATGTTTCGAAAATATGGTCAATTGGAATCCTTAACGCGTCAGATGGTGGAAGAAAAGTTTAGCCAAGTCCAAGATGAATATGCTGCGTTTATCGCCTCGACGCCGGAAGAGCGCTTCAAGGCATTGCTGCAAAACCGGCCCGGACTAATCGATCGTGTGCCGCAGCACCAGCTGGCGAGTTATCTGGGCATTACGCCAGAGTCTTTAAGCAGAATCAAGAAGCGCGTCCATCAAGACAAGGAATAATCAATAGTCAGGCCGCAATAGGGGTCTTTCCGTCCTTTCCACCTTTGAACAGCATCCATAAACCTAAGCCCAATTCGCCGACGATCATCGGTACCGTAAATACATAGGTAAGTATGGTTTTGATCGCCTCATATTGTGGAAAAAACACGTTGCATAGGTGAACGAGGATGTAGCCTGTACCGGCAAGCAGCAGCAAGATACTGATGATTTTCGATATGTTGGCAGATCTCAGGGCCACACAACCGACAATCAACAGATGCCCGCCAAAAATAATTAGCCCAATCGACCAGATGGCGTCAAAAGCTCGTACATACAACATCGCTTGCGTCTGAAGCTGATCGGAGATTGCAGAATGATCTGGACTGCCCGTGAGCAACAGCACGAATAGTAAGTTTAGAATAGCGATCGCAAGTATTCCTGTATAGATGAGTCGGAACCATGCGCCGAGCAAGGAAAGTCCTTGATGGATAGGCTTTAGAACCATATAGAAAGCCCAGGCAACCACGATATCGGCTATCAGGATCAACAGCCAACCAAAGATTTCAGCCTTGAATAGCATGGTGGATGACAGAATGTTATGAAAGGTGGCGCTGGCATCTCCTTGTACCACAAGGCCAGCATGGACATAGCCATATGAGAAAAAGGAAGCTAGCGTCATGATGATCAGCGCTATGCCAGCAGTCAGGGCAGCTGTACGCTGATCGGTTCGTTGCATGTGTGTCGTAACCATCATCAAATCCCTCCAGGTGTTCTTTATGAATCCTATTGTAAGCAGAGGGTGATGATGGAGCATTGACTTAAATCAAGAGGAAATGAAAAGTACCTAAGAGAACGTTTAAGCGCCTAAGCCAAGGAAAGAAGTCTTCGGCTTAGGCGCTTAATGTCCTTGCCCCGCACTGATCCACCACAGGCTTAGGGCTGTTCATGGAAAGCATGAAAGAAACGATCATAGAATGTTGTTCGATCGCTACTAATTGGATGTTGTAGCAAATTCGATTCAGATTGATCGGATTCCTTCAAATGCGTTGATCACCAATTGTTGCACATAGGGCTCGTCCAACGCTTCGCCTGTTACAAGCAAGCGATAGAAAATTGGACCATAAATGAGATCAATGCATATACCAATGTCGAGATTTTTTTTCAATTCTCCGCGTTGAACCCCTTTCTCCAAAATACCCCTTGCTTCAAGTCGACGGGGACGGAAAAACCGAGCTCGATAGGCCTCCGCCAACCCTGAATCAAACTGACCTTCGCCTAATAACTCCGTAATGATGATACCCTCCCGACTTGTCAAAAACCGGGTTAAATTTGTAGCGTGAATTTGAATATCTTGAAATGTCGAACCCGTATCAGGCACAGGCAATCTGGCCGTGGCGGCGTGCAGGAAGCCATCCATTATCACGGCAGCCTTGTTAGGCCACCATTTATAAATTGTGGCCTTGCTGACTTGGGCACGATCGGCAATTTTATCGACTGTTACGGCTTGAAAGCCATTCTCCAACAATAAATCGTAAGATGCGGAAAGGATAGACATTTGCGCTTCTACATTACGCGGCCTACCTCTTTTTCCATTCATCTAATCATCACCTTTCATCCATACATATCTTGTCCGAGAAAAATAAACTATACGTTCAGTATACCAATTATGAATAAAAAATAAAGTTGAGGTCACCTATTTACAAAACTAAACGTTCAGTATATTATTTGGTTATCAAATTTATAAACTATACGTTCAGTATTTAAAAAAAGGGGAGGAATCTAAATTGTCTGCTTCAAAAAAACAAACAGTCGAGAAGCATATCCCGACATGGTTAATCATGTTTCTGGCTGCCGCATGCGGTATCATTGTAGCTAATCTTTATTATGCGCAGCCCTTAGTTGGGGTAATTAGTTCTTCAATCGGGTTGTCTGCAAACAGTTCCGGATTTATCGTGACGTTAACGCAGATTGGTTACGTAGTCGGGCTGCTATTTGTCGTACCTATGGGAGATATTGTTGAAAATAAAAGGCTGATTGTCGTATCCTTACTTCTTACAGCGGTTGCCCTTGCCATTACGGCATTGTCAAAGCAAGCTTTGCCGTTTTTAGCCGCTTCGTTTGTAATCGGTGTAGGATCAGTCGCTGCACAAGTGCTCGTACCTTTTGCGTCATACCTTGCACCCGAATCTTCACGCGGTCGTGTTGTCGGCAATGTCATGAGCGGATTGTTGCTTGGAATCATGCTCGCGCGCCCTGTGTCTAGCCTGGTAGCTGACTTCTTTGGCTGGCATGCCGTATTCGCTTTGTCCGCTGCAGCTATTCTTATTTTGGCGATCGTGCTGTCGAAGGTGTTGCCTGCAAGAAAGCCTTCGTTAGACACTCCCTATACAGAACTGCTTGGTTCGATGTGGCATTTACTGCGAACAACCCCGATCTTACGCCGTCGGGCTGCATATCATGCATGTGTGTTTGCGACTTTTTGCTTATTTTGGACAACAGTTCCGTTGCTTCTATCCAGCCCGATCTTTGGTTTTTCTCAGAAAGAAATCGCATTGTTCGCGCTTGTCGGAGTTGCGGGTGCAGTAGCTGCGCCTGTGGCAGGGCGTTTGGCCGACCGCGGCTGGACTAAACCCGCGACAGGGATTGCACTTGTTACTGTCATCATTTCGGTTCTGTTGCCGCTTATGATCCATACGGGTTCACCAATCGGAGTAGCTGTTCTCGTCGTTTCAGCCATATTATTGGATGCCGGTGTATCTGCAAATCTGGTACTCGGACAACGCGCAATCTTCTCGTTGAACCCGGAAATTCGTGGTCGTCTGAATGGGCTCTTTATGGCCATTTTCTTCTTTGGCGGTGCTATCGGATCCGCAATTGGAGGATGGATATACGCCACGGGAGGATGGAGTGCCGCGTTATGGATCGGAATGGCATTCCCGATTGCTGCCATCCTTTATTTTGTTACAGAGAAGAAGTAGGGGGACGATGACTCATTCGATCAGTGGGGGGAGGGTAAACATTTTACATTCTGTCCCATAAAAAAATCCCCTTTCCGTTCACTCGTAGCTCAGGGCGGCCTGATCTCACGTTGAGTGCGTAAAGGGGATGCTGATTCATATCTATGCTTTTATTTTATTAGCAGAAATACGCTCTGCAATTTCAGTAACATTTTGCAGACCAAAGTCCAAGTTTCTAGCCATATACTTCTCGAAAAAGCTTGGGTCAATTCCTGTCAAATGATGAAAGAAGGATACTTCAACCTTCCAATCGTGTTCGATCATGTATCCAATATCCACTATTCCCTTTTTTGAAACGAAATCAATGATTGTTTTGATTTTCATTGGTTTCTGGATCGGAATGATATCATCAAGCGGCTCCATTTTCAAATAACCTTTGCGGTGCAATGACGCGTAGAAATTCCGATGTTCTTTGGCCTCAATGATTCCAAGGTTTGCGGCTCTATAGCCTAACACTTGCAGGGAGGTTTTCCATTTCTTCTTTAAATCTACATAGCCATCTGGATTGGTAGGACGGAAGATATCCTTCATGTCTAGTGAGAACTCTTCCTCCGGCAATAACAAAGCTCCGGCAAACATGTTTGCTTCATTTTCAATATTTTTGTGCTCTTTTCGGTCTAAGTTAGCGAACTCGAGCTGGTAATGAAGTAGCAAATGCCCGAGTTCATGGGCAAGATCAAAGTTTCGCCTAGCGGCGGATCGCTTCATATTTCCTAACATAATATAGGGGCGTTCATTTCGGGTCCACAGGCTATAAGCATCAATTTCCTCGCCAATGGCCTTCTCAAACACGAACACGCCGCTTTTCTCGATTTGGAACAAGAGATCATCATTGTTAGATGTCGACAAATCGAGCCGTTTCCTCGCTAAATGAGCAACACGGTTGATTTGGGCAGTTCTATCATCATCTGTATGCTTTACATACTCCATCACTTCGTCCCGAAGTTTGATGATTTTGAGGGTCGGATGGCTTACATTAGCCGTTATATAGTTTACAAATGAATCTAAATACTCGAGATGCATGGCTTCCGCCTGTGTCTTAGAGATGACATTCAACACCTTGGAACGGTACGCAATATTCATGACGTCGACATTCGCAGGTGACTTATATTTTGCAAGCATGTCTTTCGAATAAAAGTATTTGCTTTTTACGTTAAAGATTCGTTTCAATTCATTCACGATCTGCATCTTCGGTGTAGTATACGCGTTCTCGTATTGCCAGACTGCTTGTTCGGTAACACCTAACATGTCGGAGAGCTGTTTGCGCGAATATCCGTGCATGATCCGTAAATTGGCTAGATTATCGCCAATGAACATGCCTGTCCCTCCTTAAATTTCCTAACACATTTCTGTTTGTTTATAGCTTTTGCTGTTCTTCGTCAAATATCCCGATATCGAATGCTGCTGGATCCATGACCTCATCGTTCATATCAGGTGCTACTACGTCCCGATCCTCTTCCGTCAATTCAGCTCCAGAGATAAGGTCGGATAGATCCTCTACGAGGTAAGCAACGTTATCATTCGGATTAGGCAAGTAATGCATGATTTCAGATATTTGAAATGCATCATCAAGTCTGTATGTGAGTATATGAAATTGATTGTAGGATGATGTGAATTTTTCTAGTTCGTCTTTCACTTCATTTTCCGCAATGAACCAAGAAATCTGCTCATACCTTTTTGTAATTTTTCCACCTATTGAGGCTTGTTGTGTGGATGGAAATGTTAGGCTTGTATTGATTTTAGAGAGTTCGTGAAGGTAGGTGCGCCGCGGGCCTCTTTTTCCGCTTTGGTTGGGCAGCATTGCTTGCGAAAAGCAATCATCATTGAAATAAGCAGCGTTTTTAATAAGGAAGAGAATCTTAGAATCGCCATGGACAAATTGTAGGTAGTCCCATGTTAAACCTGCCTTCGACTTCTTGTATGTAAAGCCGTGATCAAGGCACTCTTCAGCAAGTTTACTTTCAATAAAATTCCCCTTCGTCCAAGAAAAGGCCGAGCTGATCCTCATTTTCGATTTGCGTTCTTTACGATGTTCAATATAGTCACGGTAACCAACGACAATAGCATCAACAATCATTTGATTATGTTCGGGACTGAATTTGTATTGATCCATCTTAAACACTCCAATTCAATGTTATGAAGACAGTTATAGTTTAAACGAAATAGGAGTGTAAAGAAATGATTTTTTTTATTATTTTTAAAGTTAAGTTGCATATCTTTATTCATTTTTATAGTTAATGATTCAATTATTCTCACTTTCTATAAATAGTATTCCTGAATTAGTCTATGAAAAACAAAAACCCCTCCACCATTTTGGCGGAGAGGCTGTTCATTCCACATTAATTCGTATAGTTATCGAAATACCCTTGAATAAAGATAATCGGTGTGCCCTTATCTCCGCTGCCGGAAGTCAAATCGGACAGAGAGCCGATGAGATCGGTCAATCTACGAGGAGTTGTGCCTTGCGCTTCCATCGCACCGACGAGATCTGCACCTTTATTGGTAATGTATTCGGAGATCGCTTGCTTCAGCTCTTCGCCTTTTAGATGAGCGAAGTTGTTATCGGCAAGGTATTTCAGCTTCACTTCATTCGGAGTACCGTCCAGTCCTGCTGTGTAGGCTGGCGATACAACTGGGTCAGCAAGCTCCCAGATCTTGCCCACAGGATCCTTGAACGCTCCATCCCCGTAAATCATGACTTCAACCTGCTTGCCCGTCTTTTCCTTGAGCACGCGCTGGATATTGTCAACGATAGGCTGAGAATTGCGCGGGAACAGCTTCACGCTATTCTCTGTAGATTTGTTGGAGCCTAACAGGCCATATGATTCATTGCATCCGCTGCCGTCAATCGAGGCAGTCAGGATGTCGTCGAGACCATATACGTTTTCCCCGCCATTGGCCTTCAAAATCTTCTTCGTTCTAAAACGCGTATGAATGTCGCAAGTCAGCACGTTTTTCGTGTACTCCAAGATTGTCTTTGGATGGTTGGAGAAAATAACTTCGCATTCCACGCCGTACTCTTCGATCAACGATTTATAGTAATCGATATAATCGACACCGGTAAAGGTATGCTTGTTATAGCCGAACAGATCACGGAATTGCTGCTCTGTCAGCACATCTGTCCAAGGGTTGATCCCTTTTTCATCGAGCAGGTCGAGATCCACCAAGTGGTTGCCTACTTCATCCGATGGATAGCTGAGCATAAGAACAACTTTTTTAGCTCCCTTCGCAATACCGCGAAGGCAGATCGCGAAGCGATTGCGGCTCAAGATTGGGAAAATGACCCCAACTGTTGCATCTCCAAATTTAGCACGTACATCCTGCGCAATGTGATCGATTGTCGCATAGTTGCCTTGCGCACGAGCAACGATGGATTCCGTAACCGTAACGATATCTCTATCTTGAATGTGGAAGCCTTCCGCTTCGGATGCCTTCAACACACTATCTACTACAATATCCTCGATGCTGTCACCTTGATTGATGATGGGGCAACGAAGGCCTCTTACTACAGTTCCAACGACTCTTTCCAATATAATCGCTCCTTAGATCGCTTATAGTGAATACATGACATGGCGTTCCTATTTGTACTATACACCCGTCTAATGGTATAAGTGAAATTAATATATCGAATATTAGGTATAAGGAGTGCTTATGTAGTGAGTAAGTTAGATTTATATAAGGTATTTTGTACGGTTGCAAAACGTGAAAGCTTCTCTAAAGCGGCACAGGATATGTATATGACGCAGCCAGCTGTCAGCCAAGCGATCATGCAGCTGGAACGGGAGTTGGATACTCGTCTATTCACGCGGACATCGAAGGGTGTATTTTTGACGAACGAAGGTCGGCTCCTATTCGAATATGCGAATTCGGCGATGAATCTAATTCATGTCGGCGAGGAAAAAATGCTGGAGTTAAAAAATTTAACGACAGGTGAGTTAAAAATAGGGGTTGGTGATACGATTTCAAGATACTTCTTGCTTCCCTATCTGGAGGAGTTCCATAATCGGTATCCCAATATTAAGTTCAAGATTATTAACGGCACCACCCTTGAAATATGTGCGCTGATCAAGTCAGGCGGGGTGGATATTGGCATATGCAATTTTCCGCTGGAGGATCCTGCATTGGAGCTAAGACCGTGTGCGGACATCCAAGATATTTTTGTATACGGGGAAAAGTTCAAGCATCTGTTAACTGGCCCAATCAGTCTAGATACAATCGCCAAGCTGCCGCTCATTTTCCTTGAGTCGAAGTCCAATTCCAGAAAGTATGTTGAGGATTATATCTTGTCAAAAGGCATACAGATTTCGCCGGACTTTGAGCTGGGTTCACACCATTTGCTATTAGAGTTTGCCAAAATTAATTTAGGTGTTGCCTGTGTGACGAGGGAATTCTCGCAGGAGTATTTGGACAAGGGGATTTTGCAGGAGGTTCAATTGGTGGAGGAGATCCCGAAGAGAAGCATTGGCATATGTTTTTTGAAAAGTGTATCGTTGTCTCCAGCGTCAACGAAGTTCGTTGAGATTATCGAAAGTAAGAGACTTTGATTATATGCTCTATATGCGGCGAAATTGTTACAAAACTCCAAAATGAAGCTGCAATAAGAGAGTAGATGAATGGAGGAGAGGCCTGTCCTATGGTAGACTTGTGTTATTAATATTTACCAATTACTAATGAGGCGAGGGGATAAGATGGGGTTTCTGAAGAAGGTATTCGGCGGCAAGAATAATGGGGAGAAAGCGAATGACGGCACTACAATTTACACATATGGCGAAAGCGCCAATGATGGTTATGAGCCGCCTGCACCGATGGAATACATGGAAGAAATCGTTGCCCATTTCGAAGAGGTATTTCCGGGGAGGAACAGTGGTGTCTTTCATGAGCTTATATCCGATATTGTACATATTGATGTTAATATAATGGAGCCTACGGAAGAAGAACCGTTCTGGGTACTGTACACGACCGGCATGAGTGATTTGCCGATGACGATTCCAGATGAGATACGAGCAGAAATGGATGGAAATTACGATCGGGCGGAAGTGATGATGTTCCTGCCGGCTTCGTGGGAGCTGACCGAAAATGCCTTTAAGGATGACAACAATTACTGGCCGATCCGGCTTATGAAGCAGATGGCTCGTTTTCCACATGAATATAACACGTGGCTGGGATATGGACATACGATCCCGAATTTTCAAGACTATGAACCTTATGCCGATGGGACAGGCTTGAATGGGGTTGTATTTTATCAATTAACAGAGGAAGTCAGCGTCATTCCGACCAAGGATGGCAATCAAGTTCATACATATTTCCTGATCCCTCTGTACAAAGAGGAAATGGATTATAAGTTAGAGCATGGTATGGATGCATTAATAGACAAATTATCAGAGTTGGAAGATGATTTGTTCGAGTTAAATCCAAAACGAATCAATACGTGCAAGTCATAATAAATAATTCTAGTTCTTGTCTAGAATCTAAAACGCCAGCTCTTTCACATCATTGAGAGAGCTGGCGACTTTTTTAGGTTAAGTACCTTCCATTTTGTATGACCAAATCGCGGCAGTCGTAATACTTTCACCCTGTTCGCGCGGTGTGAAGTATGTGAAGATGGATGCATCAGAGGTTGAGGCCACTCGGCTTTGAGCTTTTGACCTTCAGGCTATTGCGATCCTTCCTTCTAACTCATTGGCGAATTAGGGTCGCAGCTCTCCTGAAGATGTTAATTAGGAAAGGGGGCATCCAGGCTATCATATTCCTTCCTTCTATTGAATCTTCCATTGAAATTAGGGATATGGCTTTCCTGGAGTCTTTTTATGATGATGAATACCATCTATCTGCGAAGAGCGAATAAATTGATTGTGAACCAAGGGCAAGAAGATCATCGAATCTCTACAGCCCATTTGGCTACGGCGTTGAAGAACATAGAGCAGCTTGGGTATACGTTCTCCAAGCCATTAATAAATGTTGTCCGTACCTTGTCCAGGGATCAGTTCACTGTATTCTATCAGGAGCTGGTCGCGGATCTTAAGGTAATGGTAGGTGCCCATGTGGCATACACACCGATGTATCCGGATTTCCCGGAGCAGGTGATGCAGGAAGATGACGTGGAGCTGTACCTGAATGCGATTTATCATTATTTGACCTTGGATGTACCATGCTACGAGGCAGCAGATCGACCGCCACTGCTGGATCAGATCGACCTGAAGGTTATTGACCTGGGCAGCAGAGCAGAATTCCATTGGATGATTCGCCAGCTTATTCAGGCTAAGGGATCCATTTCCGAGACAGATCAGAACGATATCGACGCCGCTATCGAAGATGCGGATGCAGACGAGTTGAAGGACATACTGCCTGCCGAGATTCCGTTCAAGGAGAACGTTGGCTTCGTAGCCGGTTCCTTATTGAAGCATGACAAGGCGAACCTGAATGTGATCAGGCCGTACTTCAAGACGGCTACCGATGTCCTGCGTCTCGCTGTCGCTTGGTCGTCTGGCGACGTTAGTCTGGCTGAGCCTACGCGCTTCCGCAAGTTCAAGCGACCGGAGAGACGACTGCTGCTTGGTCTGCTTGAACAATGCGGAGCGATTACCGAGGATATGCTGAGATATAAGCAGCGCTGGATTCGGTTAGGCGAGATTTTGCATCCATCGGAATATAAGCAGCAATTTGGGAGAAGTAAGGAAGCCTTTGATATATTGCGCAATAAGAAGCCCTTTACGACTTATAACAGCAGTGTGGAGCTTGCTTTCCAATATCAGAATGTGTGGACGCTAATTGATCTGTTGACGAAGCGCCCAGGCGAGTTTGCCAGAAGGCTCGATCACTTGCTGCGCATCGCGGAACAAGCGGAGTACGTGGTATTGGCATTCGGCGAAATCGCGAATCAGGTGTCGACCCCTGTACTCATGCAAGTGAAGTCCCATTTTACCTATCGTAACGAGCCCAAGGAGCTTCGTACCTTCTTCCCGAAAGGGAATGTCGCCAAGGCTGTAGCAATTCCCAATACGCTCCCAACGCTCGATACAGCGGTATGCCAAGATATTGTGCAGTTGTGTGAACAGACGCTTATGGAGCGGTTCTCGGCGCTTCCATCGCTCGGAAAGGTGTATGTCGATGAACGTATGAAGCGGTATAATGTTCCGTTCTCCCAGCGTTCGGCGAGTAAGGCGCTGCACACGATCGTTCGGGGAAGCCGCGTGCCGATGGAGGAAGGGGACACGGTTCGCTTCTTCACTTGGTGGAAGGAAGGTACGGTGAACAGCATTCCTACCGGCCGTGTGGATATCGATCTGTCCGCTGTCATGTACGATCACAATTGGCAGTATGTTGAGCATATCTCATACACGAATTTGCGATCCTCGAAGTACCGGGCTGTGCATAGCGGCGACATCGTGTCCGCACCAAAAGGAGCCTGTGAATTTATTGATCTGCACATTCCATCCATTGTGGATTATGGCGGTCGTTATATTGTCGCTTCGCTTCATTCCTTTACGATGCAGCCGTATTGCGAATTGCCGGAGTGCTTCGCAGGTTGGATGATGCGCAAGAAGCCGGGTTCCGGCGAGATATTCGAGCCTGCAACGGTCGCAAATAAAATTGATGTCACAGCTGATACGAGGATTGCAATTCCTGTTATTTTGGATTTGGTAGAGCGAACTGTAATTTGGACCGATCTCTCGCTGACAAGACATCCAGACTACTGCAACAATGTAGAAGGGAATCAAAAAGGGATGGTCTTGATCGGCAAGGCGATGACTACTCTGCAAAAGCCGGATCTGTACGATCTGTTCATGCTCCATGCCCAAGCAAGAGGGGAAGTTGTTGCAACGGCAGATCAAGCAAGTTCGATCTTCTCGGTAGACGAAGGAGTTACTCCTTACGATATCGAGCAGATTATGGCGGAATACCTTATATGAGTGCACATGCTTAGGCTCTATAGATGGCGGCGAGTCAGGACATCGGTTATCCAATCTTGGCTTGCCGCCCTTGTTTTTAATAGTGAGGCGATTTCGGCAGTCCATGCATATATAGGTTATAAAAGGTCATGAAGCCCACCATATGCTGAACACAGCTTATGTGGGCTTCTGTATGTTTTTATTTGATTTCACTGTCAGGGGAAAATAAAGTATTAGACTAAGAAAATAAAATTGTAGTCTGGCGCCCGATGGCTAAGCTAACGGGCAGGTTTGCTTAATCACTACACGAATACCTTAGATATGACGGATTTTACTATGTTTACAAAAAAGACGTTATCTGGAAGAGAAGATGCGCAAACGCAATGATTATTTTTTGAAGGGGCGATTAAATTGAAGCAAGGGATAATCGTTTTTCTAAATGGAACCTCAAGTTCCGGAAAGACTTCCATAGCGACTGAACTATTAAACCAAAATGAAATCTCGTTTTATCATTTATCAATTGATGATTTTTTTAATGGATTGTTTCATGACTACATTGATTTCATTAACACCAAATATGCAGAAGATGCGCAAGGCCCAACCCATATCATTATTGAACCATTGATTACTTTGTTTTATTCAACAATTAAATTTATGTCGGTAATGGGGACGAATATCGTTGTAGATACAGTAAATGATACTGAAGATCGATTTAATACATTTCTAGGTTTATTAATGGATCATCCTGTACTGCTTGTAGGAGTAACATGCTCGAAAGAGGAGCTTATTAGGAGAGAAAAACTAAGGGGAGATAGAGAGATTGGTTTAGCAATCTCTCAGTATGATAAAGTTTATTGCCTTAATGAGTATGACCTTGAACTAAATACTGAAACCTTGAGTCCAGATGAATGCGCCAATTTGATATTAAATTTTATTAGATCAAATCGTGAATACTCTGCTTTTAAGAAGTTAAATAAAAGAAGTGTTGGTGTTTCATAAAAGCCGTATCCTTCAGTTAACAAAACAGCGGCAGTTTAATACTTTATTTTGTTTGGACATTCACAGCATAAGTCGAGTTTCTCCATTCGATTCTTCATACGCCCGCTTAACAGGAAGGAATAGGACGCTGTAACGAAAGCAATAAGCACCATTACACTGCTAATCCAACCGAAGTGGAAAATCGGCACTCGTTCAACTAGTACGCCTCCTACGGCCGCGCCTAAGGAAATGCCAATGTTCAATACGGCTGTCTGATAGCTTAATATGATTTCGGAAGCGGATGATTTCAAGGAAATGAGATAGATTTGATTGGCCGTGGTTGTCGTCCAAGAAGAGAATCCCCATACCATGATCGTGACCATAGCCCCCCAAGTCGAACCAAGCGCCACAGGCAAAGCAATTAGCGCCAGTACGTGCAGGACGAGGCTGGATCGAATCGTTACGGCTGTGTTCCATTTGTCAGATGCATAGCCGCCGAAGCGGGAGCCAATAAAGGCAAATATCCCTAAAATAAGGAGTGCCGTACTAATCATTTCAACGGAAAAATGCCCTATCTCCTGTAAAAGCGGTGAAATGTAAGTAAACGTAATCGTATAGCCGATGATCCAAAATAATGTCGTCAATAAACCGCTGAATACTCGTTTATCCTTGATGATCAGCAGCTGTTCTTTTAACGGTATTGGCGTTTGTCCTGGAACGGTTGGGATCATCCGTGCAAGCATGATAATGAGAAGCACCGTGATTGCACCCATGATAAGGAAAATGAAGTGCCAATCCATGTATGATGTTAGCAGCGTGCCAATGGGCATTCCGAACACTAGCGCAGCGCTAAAGCCTGTAGTCACTGTAGCAATTGCAGCACCTTGCTTGCCAGTCGGGGCCAGCTTAGCAGCGAACACGGTAGCGATCACGGTGAACAGACCGCCGCTCGCAGCCAATAGAACGCGTGAAACCATAAGAATTTCAAATCGGGTGCTTAGAAACGCTGTAAGATTGCCAACCAAAAAGATGGCAAGGGAATATAACAATACTTTTTTGCGTTCAAATCGGATCGTCAACGCTACGAGGATCAATGATCCGATAACAAATGAAATAGAAAAAATAGTGACAAGCTGGCCTGCCATCCCAATGGACACATTCATGTCCGCAGCTATCATATTCAAAATCCCCACCGTGATAAAATCCACTGTTCCGATAATAAAAGCGCCTAACGCCAATAAATAGATGCCTACACGATTCATCAACTTGGTCTCCTTTACTGTCAGGGCGCGCGCCAAGTATGAATATCGATTTCTTGCATCAGTATATATCCCGTGTTAGCATGAATCAAACGAATCCTATTCATATATGACATGAGGTTTTACTTATGACAATAGCCAGGTTTGAAGTTTTCTCCCATGTAGTGGAGCAGGGAAGCTTTACGAAAGCAGCGGGAAAGCTGAATATGACCCAGTCTGCCGTAAGTCACGCAGTAGCTAGTCTGGAATCGGAGTGGGGCGTTGCACTATTAATTCGTGATCGTCGAAGAGGTCTTCTGCTGACAGAGGTTGGCCAGAAGATGCTGATACCGATGCGAGAAATATTGAACCAAATGGAAATCATCAAGCAAGAAGCCGCCTTGGCTTCCAATCTGGAGGCAGGCACGATCCGGATCGGCAGTTTTCCCAGCGCATCAGCTAATATTTTGCCAAGCATCATTTCGAAGTTCAATCAAAAGCATCCCAACATTGCCTTTACATTTTATGAAGGAACCTATGAGGAGATTTTGGAATGGTTCGAGACAGGGGTCATTGATATCGGCTTCGTCATTCAGCAGAACAAAGAACTGAATTTGCATATTGTACCCTTAGTTAAGGATAAGATGGTTGTCGCTTTCCCTGCAGATCATCGCTTTCAACGTGAAGATGTAATTGATGTGCATGATCTGCAGGAAGAAGATTTTATTATGCCGAAAGGGCTTTATCGCGCAAATGTAGAGGAAATTTTCGAGCAAGCTCAAGTTACTCCCCGCATACGCTTTGAGGTGCAGGATTGTAATACCATCTCCAGTATGGTGCAGGAAGGGCTTGGCGTTACCATCGGTCCTGAGCTGTCGTTCAAAAATCAGCCCAACATCGGTATTGGTAATCTGAAGCAATCGAGCTGGCGTAAAGTGGCCCTAGCCAGTCCTCCTCTCCAATGCACGTCGCCAGCCGTACAAGCCTTCTTCACTGTCGCAAAGACAATGTTTGCGCGCACGGGAGAGCAAGCTCAAGGATCGGGATCGATAGATGACGAATGTGCCTACACAGAGATGTCCGGTTTCTTGGCAAAAGGGTGAGAGGAACACAGAATGTATAGACTGAAAACGCTTTAAAAAAGCATTGACATAATAGCGAGAGGGAACTAGTATTGGTTACGTAAACGTTTAACTAACAAAAAGGATGTTCGCTGATCTTATTCAGTTTCGAATTATTGCGAGAATGTTTACCTACGAGAGGTGGTTAGATGGCAGCTACGATCAAGGACATCGCACGAGTTGCCGGTGTCTCTACCGCAACCGTATCGAGAGTTATCAATAATCTTGGCGGATATAACGAAGAGACGGAGAAGAAGGTTATCGCCGTTGCCAAGGAATTGGGATATCGAAAAAATGAAAATGCAAGAAGCTTGGTGCAGAAGTCGACCAATACGATAGGTGTCATTATGCCGGATGTGGCGACTTCCTTTTATGGCGATATTATTAGAGGGATTGAGGACACTTCGTATGCGCATGGTTACAGCGTGATTCTGACTCATGCCGGCAGCCATGGCTCCCGCATTCAGGACTGCCTGAAGTTGATGGGAGAGCGCAGAGTAGATGGACTCATTATCGTGTCCATCGAGCTGCAAGAGGTTGCAATCGACGCTATGTCATCACTGGGTATTCCCTTTATTTTGCTATCTACCAAGTCGGATAGGGAAGATGTACCTTATCTCAAAGTGGATGATTTCCGTGCTGCATATACCGCAGTTCAGTATCTCACCCAGCATGGTCACCGGAAGATAGGGATGGCCGGAGCCAATCCAAGAGATCCGATATCTGGTGCCCCGAGAATCGATGGATATACGCATGCATTGCGTGATCTGGGGATCAAGGTAGATTTGAACCTGATTAAGCCCGGGGACTTCAGCTTCGAATCCGGCAAACAGACCATGCAGGAGTTCCTTGAAGAGGAAGCCGATATTACCGCAGTATTCTGCGCAAGCGATGAGGCTGCACTCGGCATTATATCGACATGCTTTGAGCACGGCATTAGGGTGCCAGAGGAGTTGTCCGTGGTCGGCTACGATAACTCCATGGTGTCGCGTATGTCGATTCCTCCACTAACGACAGTTGCGCAGCCCTTGTATGAGATGGGAAGAGAAGGCTGCCGGAAATTAATTGATGCGATTCAGCATAGGATAAAGATTGAGTCCGAAGTGATACCCCATGAATTAGTGGTACGCAAGTCGGTCAAATCATTAAATGCAAAGTAATGACGAGTATATCCATGTGCAATTGCACGTCAATGAAATAGAGATGATTTTTACGTATTACGTAAACGTTTACGTTTAGTTCAGATAGCTTCATATTTCAACCCGAGAGGATTGGTGTCCGATGAGTGAAACAATGAAACAAGCAAAAGACGTGAAATGGTGGCAAACCGCCGTCGTATATCAAATTTATCCGCGCAGCTTCCAAGACAGCGATGGAGATGGCATCGGTGATTTGAGAGGGATCATCAATCGAATCGATTATTTGAAGCTGCTAGGCATTACTGCAATCTGGCTGTCCCCTGTATATAAATCGCCGAACGATGACAATGGCTATGACATTAGCGATTATCAAGATATTATGGATGAGTTCGGTACAATGGAAGATATGGATGAGTTGATTGCGAAGGCGAATGAGGCGGGCATCAAGATCATTATGGACCTTGTCGTAAACCATACCTCTGACGAGCATAAATGGTTCATTGAAGCGAAAAAAGGCAAGGACAATGAGTACCGCGATTACTACATTTGGCGTGATCCGGTGAACGGAGGCGTTCCGAACGGCCTTGGCTCTATATTTAGCGGCCCGGCTTGGGAGTTCGATGAAGCGAGCGGCCAGTATTTCTTGCACCTATTCAGCAAGCGCCAACCAGACCTGAACTGGGAGAATCCGAAGGTTCGCCAAGAAGTGTATGACATGATGAACTTCTGGCTGAATAAAGGTGTCGGCGGCTTCCGCATGGACGTCATCGATCTCATCGGCAAAATTCCGGATCAAGAAATTACGGGCAACGGGCCGAAGCTGCATGAGTATTTGCAGGAAATGCATGAAAAGACATTTGGCTCCCACGACGTCTTGACGGTTGGCGAGACCTGGGGCGCGACACCGGAAATCGCGAAGCTGTACTCCGATCCGGCACGCAAGGAGATGTCGATGGTGTTCCAATTCGAGCATGTCGGATTGGATCAACAGGAGGGCAAGGATAAGTGGGATCTGAAGCCACTGGAAATTGCGGAATTGAAGCGAGTGCTGGCGAAGTGGCAGACTTCGCTGGGGGATCAGGGCTGGAACAGCTTGTTCTGGAACAATCATGACTTGCCGCGCATCGTGTCCAGATGGGGAAATGATAAGGAATACCATGAACAAAGCGCAAAAATGTTCGCTGTACTTCTGCATATGATGAAGGGGACGCCGTACATTTATCAAGGTGAAGAGATAGGGATGACGAATCGCCCTGTGTCGAGCATTGATGAGGTAGAGGATATTGAATCCATCAATATGTATCATGACCGTTTGTCCAAGGGATACGCGGCAGAGGACATTATCGCCTCGATCAATGCCAAAGGAAGAGACAATGCTCGTACGCCAATCCAATGGGATGACAGCGCGAACGGAGGCTTTACAACGGGTACGCCTTGGCTGCATGTGAACGACAACTACAAGACAATTAACGTGCAGCGTAATCTCGACAACCCGAATTCGATCTTCTATACGTACCAGCGCTTAATCAAGCTGCGCCAAGAGAATCCGATTATCGTATGGGGCGACTTCGAACTGATTGAGCATACGCCTGAAGAGGTATTTGCATACTACCGCATCTATGAAGGCGAGAAATGGCTCGTAGCAGCGAACATTTCTGAACAAGAGCAGCGTTTTGCTGTTGACGAGAAAGTATCAGAGATCATTATGAGCAACTATGACCGCGCTGAAATCGATGTTACTACATTCTCGATGAAGCCATACGAGGTGTTCGCGGTAAAATTATAATCGTATATGTGATGGAGGCTCACACATCCTTTGTGTGGGTCTTCTGTTTTGTGGATAATAGAGTAGGAGTGGGGATTTGTCGCCTCCAGACCTTTCACGTTAAGGATGAGCTACTATTGGCGGATGATATCATACAATCGGTTTATTACAATCAAATGCCCGACACCGTACGGCGGAAGATTGCTGTCTTGCTGCATCGCGTATGGCCAGAGGAGGGTGGATTGCCAGAGGATACGATACCGGCTGCCCACGATGAAGCGCTGAATGCGCGTTCCTTCTATGCCTATGCAGATGGAAAATTAGTCAGCTATACGGGAATTGTCACCAAAACGATCGAGCATGAGGGAGAGAGGTTCAGGCTATCAGGACTTAGCTGTGTAGCGACTGACCCTGATTATCGTGGTTTAGGCTATGGGGTAAAAACAGTCGCTGCCGCTACCCGATGGATGGAGCAGAGCGGCGTGGATCTTGGCTTATTTACATGCCATCCAGATCTGGCTGGTTTCTACTATCAAGCCGGCTCCTGGCCGGCTGTGCCCGATGTATGCCTTATTGGCAGTCGTGATGAAGGGGCGTTGACGAGCGACTCGCTGCAGGTCGCTGTGCTGATGCGCCTGTTTTCGGCAAAGGCTATTGCCCATAAGAAGGTACTTCGCAACACGACGATCAATCTTGATCTCCCTGTCGGAGAGTTTTTGTAGGGATGGTTCAAAGCCATCCCTTCTCCTCGGCAATGGATGCGGCCTGCTGTCTCGATTCAGCATCCAGCTTTTGAATGGCAGAAGATAGATAATTCCGCACCGTGCCAATCGTCAGGAAGAGGGATTTGCTGATTTCGCTTGTCGTCAAGCCTTCCTTCGTTAGCCGCAGCATCTCAGCTTCTCTCTCGCTTAATGGATTCTCATTGTTCATAAAGAGCACTGCAGCCAGATCGGTGCTGATCACCCTTTCTCCAGCCATGACCCTACGAATGGATTCAATGAGATAGTCGATCGGTTCATCCTTAAGCAGATAGGCATTCACTTGGGCATTCATTGCCTTTTGCAAATAACCAGGTCGGGCAAAGGTGGTAACGATCACAATTTTGCAGGGAAGGCCGGCATCTCTAATTTGCATTGCCAACTCTAAGCCGTTCATGTGCGGCATTTCAATATCTACCACGCATACGTCAGGCTTATGCTGCTGTATGGCTTCCCATGCCTGCTTCCCATCCGCCACTTCCGCCAATACTTCAATATCATCTTCGAACTTCAGCAATGAGGCAAAGGCACCTCGCAGCATCTGCTGGTCTTCAGCAATCACAACGCGAATCATGTAGCTGCATTCTCCTTTCCGAGATGATGGAGGGGGAGCATCATTGCAACCGCAGTCCCTCCGGCAGGCGAGCATTTCACTGTAAGAGTGCCGTTCAGCGCGTGCATTCGTTCCTTCATTGACGGAATGCCATTTCCGCCTTCTTTGTGGCTTAGCCCGACACCATCATCAGTTATGTATATGATGTACCTGTTATCTATCACTTGAAGCTGTATTATGCAGTGCTGCGCCTGACTATGCTTAATCGTATTTGTAATTGCTTCCCGCACAGAGAGAGCAATCATCGTTTCCTCGACACTGGATAGCAGTGGGGGAGGTCCATGCTCTATAATTTCAAGCTCAATGCCAGCCGTATGCAGCAGCTTGCGCGAATGTGTCAGCTCACTTGTCAGTGAAATGAACTTCATCTCGGAAACGAGTTCCCGTACTTGCTTAAGGGCAATTCGCGAGGTGTTGAGGATGTCGTTCAGCTCTTCTTTGGCCTGCTTAGGGTCTTTATCTACCCATCTAGCAGCCAGCTCGCTTTTCAGTTTGATCATCGTCAATGTTTGTCCCAGCGTATCATGGAGATCGCGTGCGATGCGGTGTCTTTCCTCCTGCAGGGCATATTGTTCAAGCTGTTCATTGGCAGAGTCCAGCTGGCCTTGCAGGCTGGCCGCTCGCGCTCTTATGTATAGGATAGAAGGCAGGAGTATCTGGATAATGATAATGGGGAGATGCATCATATACCTGGCATAGAAATCACTTACTCCCCATCTTGCGACTACCGCGTACATAAGGGCTATGGCTGCAGTTCCGACGCCGATTTGCCATTTGGTCTTCGATCTGCCGAGCAGATCGGCGAATATAAATCCGAACATGAGAAGATTGGGGTCAATAAAGATACTGAGTACCGCAATCGTGCCGAGACCAGATACAACAGCTGCCAGCAGATAGATATTCCGATGCCATAATGCAATATAGAAGGAAATCAAAAATAAGCTTAGGATCATAAGGGATCCCAAGAGACCAAGATCGGAACGCGTGCTCAGGACAAAATAGCACAAATATACGATCGCAATTACATCTATGAGCAGAAACTGTTTCATCTGATCTCTTGGGTAGATCTTCATCGATAGCCTCCAGATTCACCTAGACTGAAAAATGCCTACCGCACGCTTGCGGACAGACTCCATAGGGCCAAGCTTGAAGATCCGCAGCCATCTTGAAGCGAACCATAGCTGGAACACGGAGATCTCAACCCAGATTGCGATAATGGTTAACGAATTCAACTTGCCGCCTAATGCTAAGCCCCAGCTATAACAGAGCACGGAAGCAATCACATTTTGCATAACATAGCAGCTTAACGACATCTTCCCTGTGTTTTCAAGCAGGCGCCACAGTCGATCTAGTTTGTTATATTGTACCATTTTACCAATGAGTGCTATATACCCAATCGACAGAAAGGGAGCAAATAAATAGCGGACGGGCATGTCGAAAATGCCGCCGGGTATGAAGATAAGCAGGTTCAACGGCACCCCGACGTAGATGCCCAGCTTCAAAAGCTTGCTGCGTTGTCGCTGCCCATTCTCATCTGGAGCGAACACTCCGGAGCGCATAAGGCGAACGCCGAGTAAAAACAGAAACACATTCAACGGAATGACAAAAATGGGCTCAAAACGAAGCTGTACGAAATGAGATAGTCGATATTGGACTTGCTCCAGCCATGAACCGTCCTTGTAGAGAGTGACCACCTGATCAAAGTTCCCTAGTGACATATTGGCGCCCATTAACCCAAGCATAAGGATACTCAAAATTGCGATGACATGTACGCTGCCAATCACTCTCATCGTGATAGATATGGCGCGATCGCCACCACGAATAATTAAGGCGGCAATCATGCCTGTTATGCCGTAGCTCATTAAGATGTCATACTCCATTACGAGAATAAAATGAAGCAAGCCCTCCAATAGCAAAACAAGAAGCACCCACATATAGACGCCCGGCCAGGCCTTGCCCACACGCTTCGCCTGCTGATACTTCATTTCCATGCCTACTCCGAACATGATCGTTAATAAGCCGAGCATCTTGCCATTTACGAAAAATAATACGATCATGCGGAGCAGATCATCGAGCTTCCACCAGCCCGTATACGCGTACGTGGTGAGATAAGATAAATCTCCTAGATGTGCAAATATCCAAATATTTGTCCCCAATGTGCCTAGAATTGCAAATCCCCGCAAAATATCGAGCAGACGGATTCTCTCCTGACGTTGTTCCACATGTACTCATCCTTCCCTCATATTCATCATGCAGCTTTATTGTAGTGGGGAAGAGGGGCGGTGGAATATTCACAGCTGTAAAGGAATTAGGATGACAGGTGTCATATTGTTCGAATTTGGATAGCAAGGAATATTGTTGCGCAGGATAAGGCTACAGGATTTTGAAAGAAGGAGATAGCCGCCATATGGATCATATGATTTTTCAGGTTGGAACCGCCTTGCTGTTAGTTACCGCCGCCTCGCTAATCGCTGGGAAACTAAAGTTTTCGATCATTCCTTTCCTCATCGTTCTCGGAATGTTGGTCGGACCGCATGCTCCAGTGATCGGCTTGTTCGACTTAACCTTTATAGAGAGTCAGTACATAATAGCTTTTCTCGGGCGGATGGGAGTACTATTCCTGCTCTTCTACATTGGTCTAGAGTTCTCGGTTTCGAAGTTAATTAAGTCTGGGCGCAATATAGTATTTGGTGGTACCGTATATGTCGTACTGAACTTTGTGCTGGCAATGGCTTACGGATTTTTAGTTAATTTTCCGCTGTATGAAACGTTAATCATTGCAGGGCTGATGTCTGTATCCTCCACTGCCATCGTAGCCAAGGTTTTGGTCGATCTTAGACGTACAGGCAACTCCGAAACAGAGCTGATATTGGGCATGATTTTGTTCGATGATCTCTTTCTGGCCGTGTTCTTATCCGTTATGTCCGGCCTTCTGCTTGGGGGGGCCACATCTATTGGCGGAGTTCTGCTCTCCGTAGGGATTTCCATGGGGTATATGCTCGTATTCTTCATCATCGCAAGAGTGGGGCCGCCAGTATTGAACAAGCTGTTAAATATCACATCGAACGAAATCTTTATTATAGTCGTGTTTTCCCTGCTATTCTTTATTGCCGGGTTCTCGGAAACCCTGCATGTAGCTGAGGCTATCGGTGCGCTCTTATTTGGACTTGCTTTGTCAGAAACAGAGCACAGCAAGCGAATAGAGCATCTGGTTGTTCCTTTCCGGGATTTCTTCGGTGCGATATTCTTCTTCAGTTTCGGTCTAAGCATAGATCCGCTGACGCTGGGTGATGCTGCATGGATGGCTCTAGGGGCTGTGCTGCTCACGGTGGTGTCCAATATGGTTGCAGGCTGGATGGCAGGACGTAAGGCAGGATTATCCTATAAGGCTTCGACGAATATTGGACTTACTATTATGGCGCGGGGGGAATTCACCATTATAGTGGCGAACTTAGGTATATCAGCCGGTTTGATGCCTTTACTTAAACCTTTCTCCGCGCTGTATGTACTCGTGCTGGCTATAGTTGGCCCACTGCTGGCGAAAGAGTCGAAATATGTGTATAGCGGTCTGAACCGCATATTCAAATGGAGCAATACCAAAGAAAAAGCAAACGTACCAAATAAATAGGATTGAAGGGAGATGTCAGGCCATATGGCAACGATAAGGGAAACGGAACTACCGGGTATCGGGAAAAAGTATCAGATGGAAGCTGCGTCGGGGGATAAAGTCGTCGTCGTTATCCATGATGATGGCAGAAGAGAAGTATACCATTTCGAAGATGACGATCCAGAGCAGAGCATTTCCCAAGTGACACTGGAGGATGAAGAAGCAAGACAGCTTGCGTCTATTATCGGCGGCATGAGCTATAAGCCGAAGGCATTGGATACTATCCAAGTGGAACTTGATGAACTCGTCATTGAATGGTGCAAGGTAGGGCCGTCCTTTCCATGCATCAATAAATCCATTGCCGAGCTGCAAATTCGCCAGCGCACGGGAGCAACAATCCTGGCTGCTATTGAAAAAGGAAAGCAGTATATCAATCCCGATCCTGAGGTACAGCTTACGCCCAATATGACACTCGTCATTGCAGGAGAGCGCAAACAAATCAAGCAGCTCAAAGAGCTGCTCGCACAAGGATAACGGATAATTGTAGTCGGAGAGCATCTGCTTGGATAATAGCAGGTGCTCTTTTTTGTTTTGCTGAGATAAGACTAGCTGTGTTTGCCGTGTTTGCTGCCTCCCTCCATTTCTCCTCTAATGATTTGCATGAGCAGATTAGCAGAGGACGACTGCATATATTCCTGGCCGCCTCGCCTCTGCAAGAAGCCGATTTGAATCAAGGGATCGGCGATGTTGACGTCAATTGCTGCGACTTCCTTCATCAGTGGTGTGGTATCCAATACGACGCCCACGGCAGAAGTATTCTTCACAAAGTGTGGAATCGAGGATATTTGACTTACGGTGCTCAAGTTAGGCGATAATTCGAATCTGGCGAAATGCTTTGATAAACGCAGCGAATATAAGCAGTTTGGCCCGCCAGCTATGATCGGGTAATGGAGAAGCTCTTCCAATGGGATATTCTCCTGTCTACACAAAGGATGCGCCTGATCTGCAATGAACGTGATCCTCTCTTGATACAGCGGCTGAAAATAGAAGGGAGACGCGTCGGAAGGCTCGCCGCAGATGGCAAAGTCCAGCTCCTTTTGCAGGATGGATTGGGAAAGGAAATCGGTGTTTCCCGCCACAACGTGACATTGCATGTTCGGCTTATGCGCTCGGAACTTCCGCAATGCGTTCGGTAATACCGTCTCCATCATGGATTCAATTCCTCCAATCCGTACAGACCCAATTTCGTCCTGCTGCAATGCCTTCGCCTGTTCAGAGATATAGTTCCAATGCTGAATGAGACTGTCAATCTCCGCTGCCAGCATGTGGCCGGCACGGGTCAATTCCGCATCCCAGCCTCTGTTGAACAAGGGTATGCCCAGCTCTTTTTCCAAGCGTTGAATTTGACTCGTAATGGTAGATTGTGCGTAATTCAGCTTCTCGGCTGCTCGGGAGAAAGTCCCTTCTTCAAGTATGGTTTTGAATGCGGTTAGTTCTTTGAGATCCATTTGCTTGTTGTCACCTCTATCGAAATAATCGAATAAGATCATGATTTTATTCAATTATACAAATGAAATTAGCGGGCGTACAATGGAGGCATCTCAGAGAAGGAGTCGATCGGAAATGCCATTCATTCGAGTTAGTTACATGGAGGAGCAATATGACACCCACCAACTTGAACAAATCAGTAAGTCAATCATGTGCGCTTTAATAAGGCATTTCAATGTGCCGGAAGATGATTATTTTCAAGTCTTTCATGCCCATAGGGCGGGGGAATTTTTCTACAGCAAGAATTACTTGAATGTTGAACGGAGCGATGGCTTGCTCTATATCCATATCACACTTAAATCGGGGAGGACGGAACAGCAGAAAACAAGCTTTTATGCGATGCTGGCTGAGGAGTTGTCGAACACGGTGAGTATAAGAAAAGAAGATGTATTTGTTGTGCTTGTTGATAATGAATTCGATGATTGGTCGTTCGGCAATGGCATTGCTCAAATGCTGGATCGTCAGACAAAGAGGGGTGAATGGCATGGCACATCGAGCAATTAAACCGCATGTAAGCGAGTCGTTAAGAGAATTAGCTCCGGCATTTGTTGATTATTCGGAGAATGTGTTGTTCGGAGACCTGTGGCAACGGGAGCAATTATCGCTGCGGGATCGGAGTCTGATTACGATTTCTGCGCTAGTTGCGGGCGGATTGATGGAACAGCTCCCTTATCATTTACGACTCTCGGTAGAGAATGGACTGCAGCAGGAAGAAATCGTGGAAGTGATAACACACCTTGCGTATTATGCAGGCTGGCCGCGTGCAGCTTCGGCGCTGCAGGTGGTAGAGGCGATCTTCGGGAAAATGGCGTAATCATGGATAGAGAAAGCACAGTACCTAGGGATAGCTAAGTACTGTGCTTTTTAGCGTTCAATAGTGCTGACTTACGAATTCTGTAACTCCAAAGGCAAAAATGCATAATCTCCGTCTCTTACGATTTCGCATTTGCGAACCGGAATCGGGTGCTTAAATAGAGGGCCGTCGATCACGGTCGTATGGAACTCTCCGCCTTCACCACATGGATCAATTCCGCGTGCGAGGAGCTCCTCCACGAACTCGGGAGTCAGCACACGTCCTAAATCTTCTTCCTTCATGCCCTTCGACAGATTGACTGTCACCAGCATCGTAACAAATCCAAGATTGATGAATTCCTGAACTGCCCCCAGATGATCCATTTCCCAGAGCGGCATTCCTAAGCCTAGCCCTGCATTCTTCGTCACTCGATCATGCCAGCAGCCGTGTTCGGGTACATCCAAGTCTCCCGTTACTAATACTTCGGCGCCTTGCTCCTTCGCATGCGCCAACAGCCCCATAAATACGGACTCATAGTCTGTCCAGCTTGCTGCACCTGCAAATATAGGCAGCCCGATGGCCTCGGCTTGTGCACGGATAAGCTCAGGCGGCATGCCGTGGGAGCGGGAACGCTTGCCCTCTTCTTCAAGCATGACAATTAAGCCGACTGCTTCTCCGCCCTGCATGGCCTTATAAAGTGCCAATGTACTATCTTTTCCTCCGCTGAAGGAAGCAATAAATTTATGTCCGTGAGCACCGTTTTTCCAAGTTGTTGCGTCTGTCATGGTTGTACGCTCCTTTGTTATATGCATGGTAGATATGGCTCGGTTGTTAAAAGAATGTCGCACGACATGTGTTTTATATTTGGATACTTTATTTTAACACTATTACATGTAAAGAAATATGCGCAATGCAATAGTAGGCGTTTCTGATTTTAGGCATGAGAACCTTCGATGGAGAACGCCTTGTGGTTGCAATTATAGTAAAATGGTAGGATGAACCAAGTTGAGGTGATAGAGATGATATATAATCTTGAAGCGTTACAGAAAGCGCACCAAGCGGGGAAGAAGCTCAAGTACTTATTCTTCTGGGGGCATACGCCTCCTGCTGACGGAAGCATCAATCAGAGCTGCTTCAGCCAATGGTGGACAGCTAGCTTTACAGTAGATGGCCATAAATATAGCTGCACGGAACAGTATATGATGGCAGAAAAGGCAAGGCTGTTCGGTGATGATGAGATGTTGGAAGCCATTATGAACGCGAAGCACCCGAAGCAAATGAAGGCGTTCGGACGTGCTGTGAAACGTTTTGACAACGAGGTGTGGAGCCGCGAATGCTATGATATCGTGAAGCGAGGCAACTTCGCGAAATTTTCGCAAAATGAGGAACTGTGTGCGTTTCTCAAGGCGAGCAAGCAGCGGATTTTAGTGGAGGCAAGCCCAGTTGACCGCATCTGGGGTATTGGAATGGCTAAGGATCATCCAGATGTGGAGAATCCGATGAAATGGCGTGGCGATAATTTGTTGGGATTCGCTCTAACCGAAGTGCGAGATCAGTTATTGGCGAATGGAACGGAGTGACGCCGCCACAGCCAAATAGGCTGCCCCTAATGTTAGAAGGCAGGGGGCAGCCTATTTACTTAACCGTTAGTGATTCTCCTTGTCAACCATAACGATAGATTGCCCACGATACATACATGCGGAGCTCCATTTTTATCGTAGTACCGGTAAGGCGAGCGCATATATCCCTGCCATGTAGTTCGTATGCGGCTTATGCATCGTTGCGGCGCGATTCATTCGAATTCCCTCCTCACTTATTTAAACCCGGTTAATGCTGAGCCAGACTGCATGAAATATTTCTGCCCAAAGAAGTAGAGGACGATCATCGGCAGTGTCATAATGGTGGAGGCGGCCATGAGCTTCTCCCACTGTGCCCCATGATCCTGCTGGAAGCCTTGCAGGCCAAGCGTGATTGTCCATTTGGCTGAATCGTTCAAATAAATTAGCGGCCCCATAAAATCCACGTACGCCCATACGAAAGAGAACAATGCTACGGTAACGAGGGCGGGCTTCAGGATTGGCAGAATAATTCGGATATAAATTCGAATCTCAGAAGCCCCATCTATCTTAGCCGCCTCAGACAGTTCTGTCGGTATACCCATTAGAAATTGCCGCAACAGGAAGATAAAGAAGGGCGCCCCGAAGAAAGCTCCGATCGTTAACGGCAAAATCGTATTCACCCACCCAAGCTTTGTGAAGATGATATATTGCGGGATCAACTGAACCTGTGCGGGTAAAATCATCGTGGCAACAACGATCGAGAAGATGATGCCGCGCCCTTTCCACGGTATTCTTGATATGGAATACGCAACAAGCGGCGCTGCGAATAATTGTCCGATAATATTGACGGTACAGATGATGAGCGTGTTGGTCATATACCGGGCGAAGGGGATGGTTTCTAGGGCGGCTGCATAGTTGGACCATTGGAAAGTGTCCGGCAGTAGGTTAGGCGGAAGCTGGAAGATCTCATCCGGTGTCTTTAGGGAGGTCATGACCAGCCATAGAAACGGAAATAGAAACAGAAACGAGAATAGAATAAGCACAGCATGCGGCAAAATCGATTTTCGAAGCTTCGCGGCCACGTCAGTCACCTCCGTAATAGACCCAGCGTGCCGAGGTCTTCATGAGCACGAATGTAATGAACAGGACAAGGATGAATAAAATCCAGGCAAGAGCAGAGGCATAGCCCATTTTCAAGTACACGAATGCTTCTTGATACAGATTAACTGCATAGAACAGCAGGGATTGATCCGGCCCGCCGAGTGATTTGCCCCCGTCTACTTTCCCGCCAGCCAGGATGTACGATTCCGTGAAAATCTGAAATGATCCGATCAAGCCCATAATGAGCTGGAAGAGGATAATAGGTGACAGTCCGGGAATGGTGATGTTCCAAAATCGATGCCACCAGTTCGCCCCATCAACTTGAGCCGCTTCGTAATATTGCATCGGCACGCCCTGCAAGGCAGCGAGGAAGATGAGAGCTCCTGCACCGGTTCCCCATAAGCTCATGAGAATTAATGAGGGCTTCGTATACTGGGGATCCAGCAGCCAAGCGGGATCGGGGAGTCCTAAGGAGCGTAGTAGGGTATTGATTAAGCCAAAATCCGGGTTCAGCATCCACGTCCATAAGAGGGCGCTGGCGACGATCGGAATGACGGAAGGCAAATAGAAAATCGTCCGATAATAGTTGATTCCCTTCACCTTCGTATTCAACAGCAGGGCAATCAACAGGGAGACAATAAGCGTAATAGGCACAGCAATGAAGGTCATGAACAAGGTGTTGCGAAGTGAACGATAGAAGCTCTCGTCCTCAAATATTTGCTTATAGTTATTCAATCCAACCCACTTGGGCGAGCTGAACAGATCATACTCTGTCAGGCTGAAATATAAGGAACTGAAGAACGGATATACCGTAAAGGCTAGAAACCCGATAATCCATGGGGCAGCGAACGCTAGACCGAGGAGGAAAGTATGCCGCTCCTTCTTCGACCAGCCTCTCTTCTGCTTAGGTGGGGCAATGGATGAGGAGACGTTCATCTTGAGTGCCCTCCTTTCGTCAACAAATACGTAAATCGGCTCTGGCTTTGCTGCAAGTAGCCGGATGCGAAGGCCATAATCTACACAACTTTTATTTCACAAGCGGCTGAATCTTGTCTTTCACCTTCTTCAAGCCTTCTTCCATGCTTACGGTACCCCTCAGAATGGCATCAACCTGTACGGCGAACTCCGCAATATACTCGTTGGCGAAGGAAGTGGCTGGGAAAGAGCGCAAGTTCTGGCTCGTGGAGTAATCCAAGAACTCCTTGAACCCTGGCACATCATTATAGGCGGGATTCTTCAATGCAGACAGCTTCGTCGGCAAATTCCCAATCGCTGCCGTGAATTCGGCCATCTGCTGCGGCTCTGTCATCCACTTCAGGAACTTCCAAGAAGCATCCGGATGCTTTACACCCTTCGGGATGTAGAATACGCTTGTCGTTACATTGCCTGGGTTCTTCAGCTCTGGGTGATTCTCGTCGTAAGGAATAGGGGCGATGCCGTAGTTGAGAGTAGGAGCGAACTGCTTAATAAAGGTTGGCAGCCACTCGCCGTCAATCGTCATGGCATACTTGCCGGAGAAGAACGGATTCTGAGCGGACATATATTGCCCGAGACCGGAAGAGAAACGATCTAGATTAGCTGAGCCGTACTGATCCCAGATGCCCTTGGATAGTTCGAGCGCAGCTTTGACCCCAGCATTGTCGGGTGTTACCTGCTTCGCAGCCACATCGTAGAACGAGCCATTGTACGCATTCGCGAAGGTGTACGTATCCATTCCCGGCCATAATCCGAGCCGTTGCAGGCGGCCTCCATTCTCCACAATGCTAAGTGCCTTGATGTACTCCTTAAGTTGACTGATCGTCTCCGGCGGCCCGTTGAAGCCAGCCTCCTTCAAAATATCTTTGTTATAAAACAGCATCGTTACGTGCATGGCAATCGGTATGGCATATGTGTTACCGTCGTGCTGGGAAGTGCTGATCGCAGCGGGCACGAAGTCTTTCATATCAACGCCGTCTTTAGTGATGTAATCATCAAGCGGCATCATGGCCCCGCGAAGTCCCCAGGGCACTACATTTTGCCCGAATTGGGACGCGATATCGGGAGGATTGCCTCCCGTGATGGCGGTCAACTGCTTCTGATAATCACTCTGGGACAACCCCTTCACCTGAATATCCGGATTGGCAGAGTTCCACTTGGCAATCAGCTTCTCCAGCGCTGCTGCCTCCGGCCCAGTCCATCCATACCAGAAGCTTAGTTCTACCTTGTCCTTGGAGGATGAATTGCCAGACGCTCCTTCTTCGCTGGAGGTGTCCCCCCCAGAACAACCTGCAAGCATGGAGAACGCGAGAATGAATGCAAGACACCACATCAACGGCTTTCTTTTCATGACTTTTCCCCCTCCATCATTCAAAAATGTATACTTCCGCTCTTCCTATTACACAGAGTGTGCGCGTAGGGAATGCTGCCTGAAGCACCTGGAAGTGTTCAAATATCGTCGTCAATTTCCCTCCCTTCTGGGCTTGGAGTATTCCCATGGTAGCATGTATGCGCTTTATTTTGATTTCATTTTCGTGTGCAAAAGTGGGATTATCGTATGCGTGGCGTGCCTGGCTCCTGCTGGATCGCTTGCTTGCGGTAGGAGGTAGGGGAAATGCCGGTGTATTTCTTGAAGATGCGGCAGAAATAAGAAAGTTCGTTGAATCCGATCGCATAGCAGACATCGGTAACGGACAGTTCGGGCTGCTTCAACATCGTAAGGGCATGAAACATGCGAAGATCCGCTAGGTAACGATTGAATGTCTTGCCTGTCCATGCTTTGAATATGCTGCAGAAGGTGGAGCGGGACAATTTCGCTAGCGAGCAGAGCGTGTCCAAATGAAGGTCCTCATGATAGGCTGCATGGATATAATCGATGACCCCTGTCATAATCGAGCGATATTTCTCGGTTTTCTCGTATCCCTCCTGCACAAGATCCTTGTTAATTTCCCGGATGAGCATCGAGAGGAGGAGAAGCAGGTTGGATTTCAGTACGATTTGGAAGAAAGGGGATCGCCGCTCATATTCGGCAAGCATTTCTTTAAGCACATGACGGACGCGCATTTCCGTAATGTGTTCGAGTGTAATTTTTGATTGTATGCTATCATCGCCGCTGAGGAAGTATTCCAGATAGGCAACATCGAAAAAGAGGGGTTCCATCGGTTTCTCCTCGAAGCGCTCGTTAATAAAAGAAGGCATAAACTCACAGCCGTAGATCTCGATGTTCTGATCAGGGGGAATATCAATACTGTGCAAGGTATATGGGGGGATGACAAAAATATCACCCTGTTCAATCTCGAATTGCCGATTGCTGACGGTATGCCGGAAAGCCCCTTTTGCCACATACCAAATTTGAAAATAGTCGTGGCAGTGATAGGTCAGACTATGCTGCCTGTACAGCCTGTACATTTTGCAGGGCAAGTCTTCGAGCATTTCCATTTTGGATGTGAAGTAGATAATGCCTGAATGAGTCCATTTCCCAATGTCGGCTGCTTTCCACTGAATATCCAATGCCGTTCACTCCTTTGCATCTTGTAAATGGGGATCGTCTGAAGAGAATGCCATTCCATCAAGCATGCTAGTCAGTTAGCTGTAAGATGCAAATATCCTCCCGCAGAAGAAGTGCAGGAGGATATTTATCTTATTGCAAGTATATTCGCGTGCCCCTCGTAACCTTGACTGCGTTTCACAGATTACAGGGTTTGTCCGCTGTCTACCGTGATGATTTGCCCCGTCATCGCTTCTTGCTCCAAGGCGGAGCAGATGAACTGAGCTATATCTTCTGGTGTGGAGATGCGCTGCAGCAACAGATTCGGAGCCAGACGCTGCATCCGTTCTTCCTGACCAAGCCACCATCTTGTTGCTACCGCCCCCGGAACGACGCAATTGACCCGAATGCTGGGTGCAAGCGCTCGTGCTAAGGATTTGGTCAAGCCATGAACTGCCGCCTTGGATACCGCATAGGGAAGGGAAGAGCCGAGTCCCGTCTGTCCAGCTATACTGCCGACGTTGACGATCGCACCACACTGCTTCTCCTTCATATAAGGTGCGGCGGCCCGCGCACAGTAGAACATCCCCTTCACATTCACACCGAACATCTCATCCCATATGTCCTCCGTTGCAGCGTCGAGATTCTCCATCGGAATATGCTTCGTAATGCCTGCGTTGTTTACCAGTACATCAATCGTCCCGAAGGCCTGCACAATCTTATCAACCATTGCTCTAACTTCATCATCTTGCGAAATATCAGCTTGAACCGCTATGGCGCGCCCGCCACTTGCACGAATGAGTTGTACGGTTTCTTCTGCATCGGCCTCGGAACGCGAGTAGTTAATGGCAACCGCTGCTCCACGCTTTGATAGAGTAAGAGCGACCGCCCTGCCAATTCCGGTGCCTCCACCCGTTACGACTGCCACTTTATGCTTCAAATTCATACGTATTCTCCTCTCCTGTTCATCCTATGTCCATTGTATCGGATGCCTATCTATCTGTATAATTGAATGATATGAAGAGATGATTCAATAATATTGAACTTATGAGCAGGAGTACGCTAATGGATATCAAAACCTTAAAAACATTCCAGTGTATCGTTAAATACGGCAGCTTTAACCGTGCAGCAGAGGAAATGAACTACGCACAATCTACCATTACGATGCAAATACAGAAGTTGGAGAAGGAGATGGGCGCACAGCTTTTTGACCGAGGAAAAACGATTCAACTAACAGAGGCAGGCAGAATGTTCTACGAACAGAGCCTGGATATTGTACATCGCATGGAACAGCTGCAGATCAATATTGCGGATATGAGCAACGGGGAAGCAGGATCAGTCCGCATTGGCGTAACGGAACCGACGGCTAGCCATCGGCTGCCTATTCAGATCGCACAATTCATGAACAACTATCCGAGGATTCGTATTGCTGTAGAAATTGCGAGCACGCCTGTATTGGCGGAGAAGCTGCTTCGCGGCGAAATTGATTTTGCGATTTGCTCGTCTCCAGAGGTAGGCACCGATCTTCACTTTGAACCGCTATTCGTAGAGAAGTTTGTTCTGTTATTGCCAGAAAATCATTCGCTCACTGCACGCAATACCATTCAACTGGCAGATATCGAGGGGCATCGCTTATTGATCACAGCAGCGACTTGTCCGTATCGCAAAAAGCTTGATTTCATCCTGCGGGAAGCCGGACAGTTATCTATGGACACCATGGAGATTGGCAGCATGACGGCACTGCAGCATTACGTACAAAGGGGGCTAGGAATTGCCTTAGTCCCAAAAATAATGGTGAACCCGATACCAGAAGGGACAACTGTACGAGCGATAGACGGAGTCGAAGTGGACATGCTGTCCGGCATGCTTAGTAGATCAGGGGAACATCCGTTAAAGTGTGCAGCCGCAAATATATATCGGTTTTTGGAGAGGGAACTTCGCCAGAACTGATGTGGACGAATGTTTAGCTTATCTGTAACAAGTCTGCAAAACGTTGAAATTATTGTTAAGGAGTTAATATTTATTGACTAACAATAAATACTGATCTACAATGGGTCTCAAATCCATAGAAAACGGAAGTTGAGGCTGGGGAAATGAAAACATCCATGAGTTCAAGAGTTGTGAACATCATTGTGGCATGCGGTATTGTGTTAACCTTGCTCGCGCTTTTGGCGACTCCTTTACTGCTGACCGCCTTTTTGAAGAGTGCCTATTCGATTCTAGATCAGGACATGGTGACGGTGATTACGAGCAGTATCTATTTATGCGCGGTGCCGTTTGTGATGGCTTTATTTCAGCTCAAGAAACTTAGTAAAATAGCGGTAGGCGGCAATCCGTTCACCTATCATACCGCAAAGGCATTGAAAGTCATTGCAGTCTGTGCATTTATTGAGATTATCTTGTTCAATGGTTGTTCCGTATTTTTGATATACGCTTACGATCTATTCTTGTATGCGGCGACTATCGTCCCGATGGTAGTCGTAACGTTCATTGCGCTAACAGGTGGGTTATTGAGCTTAACCTTGGCTCAGTTGTTTGAGGAGGCTGCGAGAATCAAGGAGGAAAACGATCAAACGATATAAAGCGAGGTTATAGTTGTGGCAATTATCGTGAATCTGGATGTAATGATGGCCAAGCGGAAGATGAGTTCAACCGAGCTCTCGAAGCAATTGGGCATCACGATGGCTAACCTGTCGATATTGAAGACGAATAAAGCGAAGGCGGTACGCTTCTCTACACTCGATGCACTATGCAAAATTTTAGACTGTCAGCCCGGCGATATTCTCGAATATGTTGAGGATGAAGAAGAGCAGGGAGACAGCTCGGACACCTAAGAAGTGCGGGATATCCGTCAATAAGCTGAACACCACAAAAAGCAATCAACAGCCGTCCGAATGGCCTCGGGGCAAGTGGATTGCTTTTTTTGTTTGTTGTCTGTTATTGTACCGTCACAATCGTAACGCCTTTCATCACATTGGCGGGCTTATCCTTGTTATACAGCCAATAGGAAGGTGTATCCGCAATCTGTTGAATTCGCAGGAAGAATGCTGACTGCGGCAGTTGATCGGATTGAATGATAAGCATATTGCCGTCGACAGAAATAAGTTCTGGTGGAAGGGGGAGCTCTGCCTTGCCCGTTACAATGCTCACACTGCCGGGACGCTTGGCGGAAGCTTCATCAATCCGCTTTTGAAACGATATCACGACCTTGTCTCGCTGTGGTCTGGCGACCGCAGTCGGAACAGGGGCTTCGTCGTACATATACTTGCCGAGATGATATTCATAGGCAGTCCAAGTAGAGAACCCCATGTCCTGTGCTACCTCGCCGAATTCTTGAAGCCAGCTGCGATCCTTCACCATTGACAGGGTAGAGCCAATATCGGCCTGCACACCTAGCGGGATGTTCGGATGGACGGCACGTATCTGATCCACGAAGTTCTGGTAGCTGCGAATATACTGTGGCGGCAGCTTGCTCTGCGGCTTCATCCAATCTGGCCAATGCGTTTGCAGGAAGTGAAGGTCAGGCTGAACGGCCGAGATCATCGCCGCAGCATCGAGCCCTTGCAGCTCGCGGAGCTTGGCAACAGAGTCAGGTCCGGCGTCTATCGCCAGCGACCAAGTAGCCACTAGGATGTCGCATCGGGCTTCTCGTACTCCGCCTTCTCCGTTCATGACCTCATTCAGGAAGCTGTTCACCGCTTTGACGCGAAAATCGATCCAATCCTGATATAGCGCCTTATTGGTCAGATAATAGTCTGGATCGCGTGGATTGGTGAAGTTCGGTATGCGTGGGTGCCCGTACTGTTCCTTGAATGCCGCTTGGGCAAGGGGGCCAACATCGCCGTATACACCACGCTTAATTCCGTCCCATTCAGGGAAATACGGTTCTGCTACCTCGATCCCGTCAAAAGGATAATCGCGTACCAATTGGGCGAGCTTCTGCTTCTTCCATTGGACATAGTCCTTACTATGCGGGGAGAAGCGATAGTAACCGTCATTCACAGGCTTCAGCAGTTCCATTTGCCAGCTAGGCCATTCCGGAGGGAATCCCTCTACGGAGTAAGATCCGTTGCCGAGTACAAGCGCCCATACGTACAACCCTCTCTGCTTGAATGCCTCAATGAGTTCACGATTGACGTTGTTTTCGTTGACGACGAAATAATGGACGCCCACAAAGCCATTTTGGATAATCTCATCAGCAATGCTGGCTGCCGAGCGATCTTGATAATAGCGGAAAGTCGGATCTACCTGGATCGTAGGCCCTACAAGGGCAGGGGAATGTTGTTTCGCAAGTGGTGAGCAGGGATGCAGCTTCTGCTTGGGCGATGTATTCGTGATCGATGACAGTAAGATGGGAGGAGGTAAGCGATCCGTATGGGAACCGGTTAATCCGAAATTGCGAAACGAACGAAATGAAAACATCACAATACCTCCTCTTATGCCAGCTTCTTGCTGCATTACCTCTGCCTCATGTTGAACCAGAGCCTACTGTGGCTCAATTATTATTGTTCCTTTATAACGAATTGGTTCATGAAATGCAAATTGTCCATTTCACTTTTCACTTGCATTACGAATGGACAGCAGCGCAAGGGAGCTCAATCCATTCATACGGCTGCTGCAATGCTTTCATTCCATTTTCAATAATGGAAATAATCATAATTGTCTGCTCAGGCGGAACGGTCGCATGACCAGACTCGAAGAAAGCAACCAAATCGCGGGCGAACAGCTGGAAGAAGTCCGATTCCACCTTCAAGATGCGGCTGCTGCCTGAGTGATATTTTACTGCCATCGTAAATGGGCATTCGTCGCCAAGATGGCGAACTGTCGCTTGCCTGCCATCCCCGAATTCAATCAGCAGCGCAGGGGCTGTCTTCGTTCCAATAGACATTACTCGCTTCGCGTCTGCTCCCATCAGCGAAACAATCGGTTCGATCTGATGAATGGAGTAGTTATGAAATGCACCAGGCCCCAAGCTGGATATAACCTCAATCCCATCACGGTCTGCTTCGGTATATTCCGCTGAATATCGCAGGGCCGATGAGGAGTATAGCGGCGTGCCGTGCTTAGCAGCATGTTCGAACAAGCGAATGGCCGCAGCCCGATCAGGGGCGAACGTCTTATCGATATACGTCGGCTTGCCAGAAGCCAGCGGCAGCTCAGCAAGGATTTCGTGCTGCTCTGGATGGTCAGGGGCGAGCACGATTAGGTAATCACTCTGCGCGACAACTTGCTCAATGCTGTCCAATAGCTGAACACCATGCTTCTCCGCCCATGCAGCATTGCTGAGCCCATGTTCCGAATCCTTCAGGCCATAGGCATAGGCGACCTCCATGGTTCCTTCAGAAGCATTGCGAATCCATGCTGGATAATTATTGGCATGCCATTCGTCTAAGTAATAATCGATAAACCCGATCTTCTTCATGCGAACGAACCTTCCTTCGCGAACGAGATTTCCCTTCTTTGTTCGGATGAATCGTAAATAGCTTGCAGCATCTTGGCAGTCAGAATAACCGTATCAATATGGGAAGGCAGCTTCTCGCCGGATTTAATACAGGAGATGAAGCTGTCAATCTCGTTCTGGAACATATCTGTCTTATTGAACTTCGGCGTGCTCTCCATCAGAGCCCCATGCTTCGCGCTGTAGATCGTGAAGTCTGCGCCGTACTGCAGGCGGATGCCAGCCTTATCGCCTAGGAAGTCGATGTACATTTCATCCACGCCAATGTTTTGAGCCCAAGCGCCATTGACTGTAATGGAAGGACCGGAAGTGCGGATCATTGCCGTTACAAAGTCATCTACATCGTACGTGCCTGCATAATTCGGAGGCCCTGCCCACATGTTGATGTAGGAGTAGTTCTCCATATCCGTGCCCAGCTTGCTATAAGCCTGACCGGTCACGGTCTGCGGATCTGGATCGCCCGTGCAGTACATCACGATATCGAGGAAATGTACGCCCCAATCAATGAGTGCGCCGCCGCCGGCAACAGCCTTGTTCGTGAAGTCCCCGCCAAGACCAGGGATCGAACGCTGGGAGCGGAAGCTGACGTAAACATGGTACAGTTCGCCCAAATCGCCGTCGGCAATCATCTTTTTAATAATATTCACGCCAGTATTGAATCGATTTACGACCCCGATGTTCAGCGTCATGCCTGTTTCATGCTGCACCTTCTGCATCTCCAGTGCCTCTGCATACGTTCTGGCAGCTGGCTTCTCGCACAGCACATGCTTGCCTGCGCGCATGCAATCAATCGCGATGGAGGCATGGCAATAGTTCGGTGTACAGATGGACACAGCTACGACTTCCGGATCATCCAGAATGATATGATAATCCTCAATTGCTTCCCCACACTCGTACTTCTCGACAGCTTGCTCTGCCCGTTCCTTACGAATATCGCAGAAATACTTAATCTCTACCTCTGAATTCGCCATATAAGACGGGATGTGGGCACTGTTCGCAATCGTCCCGCAGCCGATAATGGCAACAATCGTTTTACTCATATCGAATCCCTCCAAGGTATGGGGCCAGTAAGGAACTAGGCCGAATTAGTTCTAGTGACTTGCGAAATAAGTACTCCCATGGTAGCATGTATGCGCTTTAATTAATTTGACTTTCGTATATAAAATTGGGATTATTGTTCGATTTTCGAGTAGGGATCGCCTCAATCTACGTCTTCTACATAGCTACTGCAATGGGCGTGCATATTTTACAGATTCCGGACAAATCCCATATATAGTGGAATCCTTGCCATCAATCCCATATACTTAGAGCTTACTGATTTGAAAATATAGAATGAATGGAGTTATGAAACATGTCTAATTTGCCTAACTGCCCTTCCTGCCAATCGGAATATACGTATGAGGATCGCAATATGCTGGTATGCCCGGAATGCGGGCACGAGTGGTCTGCGAATGCAGATGCTAGCCATTCGGAAGATGACAAGGTCATTCGCGATTCGAACGGCAATATATTGAACGACGGAGATACGGTATCTGTCATTAAGGATTTGAAGGTAAAGGGAAGCTCTTCCGTGATCAAAATCGGAACAAAGGTGAAAAATATTCGCCTTGTTGACGGCGATCATGATATTGATTGCAAAATCGATGGCTTTGGCGCAATGAAGCTGAAGTCTGAATTTGTAAAAAAGATATAAGCGAGCTATGCGAAAATGTAAAACCCACCTAGACAACTGTCACAGGTGGGTTTTATTGTATCCGCTATTCAATTGCAAGATTGAAATTGGGCATCGCTGAGCGACGAGGGGGTCACACTGACAACGTTGTTCATCGTATGCTCAGCTTTCGGACATGATACCGCCATTTACATGAAGCACCTGACCTGTGACATAGGAGGAATCATCGGAAGCTAAATAAATATAAGTCGGTGCGAGTTCAAATGGCTGTCCGGCACGTCTCATTGGGGTGTCACGTCCAAAGGTTGAGACATAGTCAGCTGAGTAACTGGATACGGTAAGCGGCGTCCATATGGGACCTGGGGCGACAGCGTTGACGCGTATGCCTTTATCAACAAGCTGTAGTGACAATGAACGTGTAAAGGATACGACGGCTCCTTTGGTAGAGGAATAATCAACTAGCAGTGGAGCGCCTGCATATGCGGTTACAGAAGCGGTTGAGATGATGGAGCTTCCCGGCTGTAGATGATGGAGGGCGGCTCTGGTCAAATAAAACATTGGGAAGATGTTCGTGCGGAACGTATTTTCCAGCTGTTCGTCAGAAATGCAGAGCAGACTTTCCTGAGGGAACTGAACGCCCTGGTTCAGCACAAGCACATCGAGCCGACCATAGTGTTCGATTGTTCTGCGGACGACCTCTTGGCAGTGTGCTGGCTGACGGAGATCGACTTCAAGCAGCAAGCATCGAGCTCCATAGCTTTCGACCATTTGGCGGGTTGCCTCTGCATCCACACGCTCATATAGATAGGCGATCGCAACGTCTGCCCCTTCTTTGGCAAAGCCGATGGCAACAGCACGTCCGATGCCGCTGTCACCACCAGTAATAATCGCTACCTTGCCCGCCAGTTTGCCGCTGCCCTTGTAGCCTGGATTATCGGATATTGGCAGAGGGTGCATCAAATATTCAAGTCCTGGCTGCACATTCTGATGCTGCGGCGGGAAGGTAAGGGGGACTTGGCGACATTGCGTTTCATAGCTGTAATAAGGAATCATCGGAATCATGGCAAGACATCCTCCTGTAGCTTCATAAACTTACAGGCAGGATATTCGCCTACTCCTAAATTGGTGCTTCGGAAGTACGATCGTGACACATGGCGGAGACTTTATTGTGCAAACGGAATGCGAACATGTTATACAAACAAGAGACTTGTCCCATCGAACACATCTTCCTAGTTCTATAATTAACGTAGGAATAGTTTGTACCTGTGCGAGTTTGGCAAATAATAAACAAGCACAAGTCGGTTACGCTCATGGACCTGTCAGAAGGGAGATGGTATAATACGAGGTAGAACAACAGGTTGAGGTGGCAATTATGGCAACGGCAATTTCTTTTTTTGCAGGTGCTGGTGGACTCGATACAGGCATTCACCAGGCAGGCTTCGATATTAAACTATCACTTGAAATAGAACCTATATTTTGCGAGACGCTTCGGGCAAACTATCCGGATATGAATGTGGTCGAAGGCGATATTTCGGACTATTCTCGGGAGCGCATCTATCGAGAGGCAGGCTTGGATGAGGGGCAGGACATTGATCTCATGTTCGGCGGCAGTCCTTGTCAATCATTCAGCACGGCGGGCAAAAGGCAGGCATTTGAAGATCCGCGCGGCAATGCGATGTTGAAGTTCGCGCAGCTGGTGGAGGAGACACGCCCCAAGGTATTTCTATTGGAAAATGTGCGCGGACTGCTGTCTGCTTCATTGAAACATAGACCACTGCGCCAGCGGGGAGAGGAGCATGCTCCGCTTGAACCGGAGGAGATGCCCGGCAGTGCGCTCACACATTTGCTCCAGCATTTCCATGAATACAATGTGACCTTTGAACTGCTGAAAGCAGCTGATTACGGGGTTCCTCAGTCGAGGGAGCGGGTATTCTTTGTCGGCGTACGCAAGGACTTGAGTACAACATATGCGTTTCCCGCCAAGACACATGACGCTGAGGGCGGCGAAGGGCTGGCGAGATGGGTGAAGCTTGGAGATGTTTTGCGCGACTTGAACGTAGAAGAGCATCATTACCCTCGGTATTCACCGGAGAGATTGTATTACATGCACATGATTCCGCAGGGTGGAGGCAACTGGCGAAGCTTGCCCGAGGAGTTCGTAGAACTGGCTATGGGCGGCGCCTATGAATCAGGCGGAGGCAAGGTAGGCTTCTATCGGCGCCTATGGGTCGATCGGCCAGCCCCAACGCTGCTGACCTCGCCCATTCAGAAGAGTACGAATCTCGGACACCCGTATGAGGATCGTCCGATAAGCATTGAGGAATACATTGCCCTGCAAGAATTCCCGAAGGAATATCATGTAGCAGGCACATTATCTCAGCAATATACGCAGATTGGAAATGCAGTTCCCGTCCGTCTTGCAAGAGTGCTGGGCAGTTCGATTATGCAGCTGCTTGAGCGCATTACAGAGATACAAGAAAAGAATCCAATGGAAGCAACAGCAAGCAGGTAACATAGGTTGCTTATAAGGAATACAAAAGGTGCAGAGATCATTGCTGCACTTTTTTTGTGCATCCATATGTGTAAAAAAATAAGTAGAATCACCTTTCGCGGTTAGGACTTTAAGAGGTTTACATGAATCATTTAATTAACCATATAGGCTGAATGACATGCATATGATACAATAGATGGAACCAATAATTAGGAGGTATACTCATTGATCGGACGTAGCGGAAATCCAACGCTTAATGAAGAAACGTTTGCAAATCAGGGTAACTATGAGAATCAAGAACGAATGACGATCGGCGGTACCGTCAATAAATCGTTCATGGCGCTGGCGCTGCTTGTTGGAGCGGCAGTCATATCGTGGACTATGTTCGCGAATGGATACAATATGAATCCATATTTAATAGGTGGAGTAATAGGCGGCGCGATTCTAGCACTTATTATCAGCTTTGTTCCGACAACGGCCCCGTTCCTTACGCCGATTTATGCGATAGCCAAGGGACTTTTCTTAGGTGCTATATCTGCAAGGTTCGAAGCATGGCAAGGAGGAATCACCCTTCAGGCAGTATTGCTGACAATGTGCGTATTCATGGGCATGCTGCTGGTGTACAGACTTGGACTAATCAAGGCGACAGACGGATTCCGTAAAGGTGTCATTACGGCGACAGCAGGAGTTGCCCTTGTCTACTTGTTCAGCTTTATTTTGGGATTTTTCGGTATTACCATTCCTTATTTGCACGAGAGCTCGCTTATAGGCATTGGAATATCTGTCGTTATCATCATCATTGCAGCATTGAACTTCATTCTTGACTTTAATTTGATTGAAGAAGGTGCGGAACAGGGCGCTCCAAAGTATATGGAGTGGTATGGTGCATTCGGATTGCTCGTGACGCTTGTATGGCTGTACATTGAGATTATTCGTTTGCTTGCCAAGATCGCTAACCGAGATTAATAGAACTGCATGTATTTTTAAGCCATTCCTCTCTAGGGATGGCTTATTTCGTGTACTTCTGTAGATAGAGAAGGCTGACATAAGCTGTTCACTCTTAGGCATATGGGAAGTGCTTTGCTCATTTACAGCTAATATAGGCTCCGTTTTCGTTAAATTTATCCCTCGAGTAGAGGAATTCATCCTTGTAGTAGCATCTTGTATCCCTCTACAATGTAAGCAATTAGACCTAATAGTCATCGAGCCTGCATCACCAGCCACGAGTAGTTCCGGTACTACCGCATATCCATTCTTATATTCACATCCAAATTTACTTTTTCCCGAATAGACATTCATCTTATCCTCATCACCGTATAGGGCAATATCTTCTTACCCAGTTTCGTAAGCGCTTTAATTAATCGAGTCCTCACTCCTTTCGAAAGCGCTTTAATTATTGCCAGACCACACTTTTACAATTTCTCGGTAGCATTCGCCTACATCATGATCATATTTCATTCCGCTTTTGATTCTGGCAAGGAGGTGATCGCTGCCACAATGACTTTGTAATATCCACCGTAACAATTCAAAAGAGGGTTATACCAACAACAGTCAACAAGATACAGCCTCATTTCGCTAACTCCAAGATACGCAGAAGCTTGAATGGTAGGATAGTGCCATTTTTTTAGGCTTGGACAAATTTGAACATGCGGGAGTGTTATGAGATGAAAAAAAGCTTGATGTTGTTAATGATTATCGCCTTGATGGGCATGATGGCTTTGTCTGGTTGCGGTAGTAAAGATGCGGGAAAACCGGCTGAACCAGCGAAGGAGCAGACAACAACGACAACGCCGCAGGAGCCTGCGAAGCAAGAACCTGCTAAAGAGGAGAAGGTTGAAGAATTCTCCATGGTCATTCGTCACATCAACGTCCGTGACACTGCGAAGGCGACGCTGAAGCAACTGGAGGATGTTGTAGCGAAGACAGAACAGGATGTTCCCGGCTTGAAGTTCAAGTTGGACGGGGTAGAGGATACAGTTAACCGTGACGTGAAGCTGAAGGCGGAAATGTCCGCTGGCACGCAGCCTCCGATCTTCAACCTGTTCGGTGGCGATGACACGGTGAAGTACTCTAAGGCTGGACGTTTGCTTGATTTGACTGGGATTTTGGATGAACTGGGCTTGAAGGATGCATTCTTCAACTTAAGGGAATTTACAGTGGACGGCAAAATTTATGGACTCCCTGAGGCTGGTTATATCGAAGGCTTCTTCTACAACCAAAAACTGTTCAAGGATGCGGGCGTAGAAGTGCCTAAGACATGGGATGAATTGATCAAAGTGTGTGAAGCCTTGAAAGCAAAAGGTATTACACCAATCGCATTGGGCTCAGGCGCAGGGGATGGCTGGGCAGCCAACATGCTTGTGAACTCCCTATTCGTCGGCTTGGGCGGACCAGAGCTGCAAGAAGGCTTTGCTTCCGGAAAGACAAAGTGGACAGATCCAGCAATCATTGAGACATTTAAGCGCATTCAAGATTTCAAAAATAAAGGCTATATTGACCCGAACGTACTTGGTCTCAAGTATCCGCAAGGTCAAGCGAATTTCTACACAGGCAAGGCTGCGATGCTGTTCGATGGCAGCTGGGCAGCGAATGCAATTACAGGAGATACTTCTACAGTGAAGGATGTAGCTGGATTCTTCCGCATGCCTGATGTTGGCGGGCCTGGTGATGGCTTGATCAATGGCGGTTGGTCGAACGGATATGGCTTCTCCGCTACGCTGAAGGACAATGAGCTGAAGGCCGTTAAAGCATTCATTAAAAATCTATACACGATCGAGGAACAAAAACGCAGTCTCGTTGAATCCAGCCGTATTCCTGCAATGAAGGGTGTGAGCGGTGTCGAGGGTGGTACGGAATTAGTGAAGGCGCTCGGCGAATCGCAAGGCTCTGCAAAAGGTGCATTCCCAGCATTCGATGCGCTTGTGCAGAAGAGTGTGAAGGTTACGCTGGAGCAAACGGTACAAGAGGTTCTTGGCGGCAAGCTCACGCCTGAGAAGGCAGCTGAGCGTATGCAGCAAGCACAAGATAAGGGCAATAAGGAAGGGAAATAATCTCGTCGTATTGCATAGTTGGGGGCCGCAGCAGCGCTGTGGTTCCCCTTTCTTATCAGGGTTGATGCGTACGGCTGGTTCGTTAGGCATTACAGCTATTACAGCTCTGACCAGGAAGAAATAGCAGCTGATCAGGCAGTCTTCATCTATGAACGGACTCCAGCAGGTGTTTTCCTATCATTTTGTCCCGGTTATGGCCCCACGCTCACCGGATAATGGGAGATGTGAATCATGAACAAGATACTCCGGAATCGTGTCGCTTTCTTTCTGTTTGTAGTTCCGGCACTGGCACTTTACATTACGTTCTATTTAGTGCCTCTATTCAAGTCGCTTCAATATTCCGTAACGAGTTGGGACGGCATTACGGAGCCAGTCTTTAACGGATTCGATAACTTCGCCAAGGCGTTGTCTGATGAGAAGTTTTGGATCGCGTTCAAGAACAATATTTATTTTGTGTCTTTCTCCGTATTCATTCAGGTACCCATTATTGTGTTCGTCTCCATATTGGTCAGCGGTGTAAGACGGATGCTTGATTTCTACAAGCTGACTGTATTTATGCCGAGTATCCTCTCGACCGCTTCGATTGCGGTTATTTGGCAGTTCATTTATTCACCCGATGCAGGTCTGCTCAATCAAATCTTGAAGGCAGTCGGCCTCGATACATGGACAAGATTGTGGCTGGGCGATGAGAATACCGCAATGCTGTCCGTACTCGTGACCAATGCTTGGCAGTGGACAGGATTCTACATTGTCCTTGTGTTGGCGGGCATATTCGCGATTCCGAAGGAGATGTTGGAGGCCGGAGAAATAGACGGTGCGGTCGGCTGGCGCAAGGCATGGCTGCTAACCATTCCGCTCATTCGCCCTGTCATTGTAGTAACGATGCTGCTCTCCATCACAGGTGCCATGAAGGCGCTGGATATTGTACTCATCATGACGAATGGCGGGCCATTCGGCAGCTCTGAAGTTATGGCGACGTACATGTATCAGCAGGCATATGCGCTTGGCGACTTCGGTTATGCGAATGCCATTGCGATCATCATTACGGTATTTACCGCAATTCTCTCGCTCATTTACCATATCATTAATAAGAAGACGTCGAAGGAGGCGGAATACTAATGAGGGCTTATCGATCCAAGCGTATTCTGTCTCATGCCGTGCTTCTCATCTACGTAGTCATCGTTATTTTCCCTATATTGTTCGTTGTGCTCTCTTCCTTTAAGGACAATACAGAGATTTTCAATAATCCTTGGGGATTGCCAGCGAAGTTAAGTTGGGACAATTATGATAATGCCTTGTCGAGTGCACATATAGGCCGGTACTTCGTGAACAGCTTATACATTAGCGTGATCGCGACGACTGCGACCATACTTCTCTCTACAGCGATTGCTTATGCAGTTACACGGATGAGGTTCCCGTCTCTAAGCAAGCTCGTAATGGGGCTTCTGCTACTGTCGATCCTCATTCCACCCGCATCGCTGCTTATACCGTTGTATATGATGATTAAGGACTTCGGCATCTACAACACGCCGTTCGCCCTGATGATTCCGTATGCGGCATTCGGCATCCCGTTAACGACGTTCGTCATCGCTGCCTTCCTCAAGTCGATTCCGACAGAGCTTGAAGAAGCAGGGGTTATGGATGGACTATCCACTTATGGATTGCTGCGCCGTATCATTATCCCATTGACGATGCCAACTCTTGTCACAGTCTTTATTTTGAACTTCATCAGCCACTGGAACGAGTACATTATGGCGAACCTGTTCTTGTCCGATCAGGAGCTGCGTACGCTGCCGGTTGCAGTCGTATCCTTTGCCGACAAGTTCAATATGAACTATGGGGCACTCACTGCGGCAATTACGATCAGCGTCGTGCCTGTCATTGTCATTTATGGTGTTCTGCAAAAGCAAATTATTGAAGGTGTGACAGCAGGAAGTGTTAAGGGGTAATCTAATCGATTTAGCAAATAGCTAGAATTGGGGAATGGGGCTGTCTTCTCGTCATAGAGGACAGCCTTTGTCATGTTGGATAGAGGAAGTGGGTTGCATGCAATTGTGCATGTTCGTTATCTCATATCGGTTTCAGTACCTTGAAAGGGATGCTTTGGGGAAGGAGGATGCCCTCTTCCCATTACGCGAGAAGGCCTACCCATGAGAGCAGGCCTTTGTTCGACGGAGGATGATACGAGGGTGAATGGGCGTGATTAGATGATGGATAGAGAACCGCTTCTAATCAAGTTCAATGTGGGGGAACCTTCAGTAAGCACAAGCCTCTCTTCCGCATCACGCGCTTCTTGCTGGGGCTCGACAACGTATCGATAGTTTACTGCATGTTCAAGCAGATACGGCTCTTCTCCATTCACGTAATCGAGATAGCGTGCACTCAAATTCGCAGTCTGTTCCACATAGATGACTTTGTACATCCGATTGTCCAGCTGCTTCGTCAGGAACACGAAGATTCCGGCCGCTTCAGGGATAAGCTCCGCTGATTCAGGGGTAAATGGCAGTACTCGCGACCAATCCGCCATCTTCATCGCCTCCATTTCGTTTTAAATTATTCAATATGGTCAATATGGCGTGTAAACAAGACTGTCCGCAGATACCCTCAGGCCTAGATCAGAATTGATAGCACAAATAGCTAAGCAGACCTGCATAATCTCGGTAGATGACCTTAGCCTCGCGTTCTGGTTCTCCGCTTCCTAGTGCGATCAGGATCGGAACGAAATGCTCCGGTGTAGGCACAGCAAGCTTCGCGTAGGGAGCGTCTTCGGCATAGTTGAATAGAGCATCATAGTTCTTGCGTTCAATGTTGTCAATCAGCCAATCGTCGAATTCCAGCGCCCATGATTCAGTTACGTCGCTATGCAGGCTCAGATTGTGAACGGTCACACCGCTTCCGATAATGAGCACACCTTCATGCTGCAGCTCCCGAATGGCACGGCCAATCAAGAATTGATCCCTGGCGCTCAGATTCGGATTCACTGACAACTGTACGACAGGAGTGGAAGCGTTCGGATCGAACTGCTTGAGCAAGGACCATGTGCCATGGTCAAGCCCTCGCTCGGCGTCCAGCTCACTCTGGATATCGTGTTGGTTGAATAGATTGTGGATACGGAGAGCCAGCTCTTTATTTCCTTTAGCAGGATATTGTACGGCGAACATCTCATCCATCCACCACGGGCCGAAGTCATGAATGGTGTGGTAGGTATCGTCCGTGTACGTTATTCGCGTGCTGGATTCCACTTCCCAATGTGCAGTGAATACGACGAAGGCAGTTGGCTTTACAGGCAGATCCTTGGCAAATTGAGCTAAAAATTGAGTATAGTCATTCTCCTGAATGGCGATGAGCGGCGATCCATGTGCAAGAAATAATACAGGCGCCGAAGTCGTTGTAGCGGTGGACATGATTCACACACCTTCCTTTTTTATAGCTCTTAGCGTTAAATCACATAATCAGCAGGTCGGCTGACACGGGAGAGGAACTGCTTCGTCCGCTCGTGCTTCGCAGCTCTGAAGATTTCTTTCGGTGTTCCTTCTTCCACGACCGAACCCTGATCGAAGAAGATCACTTTATCTGCAATTTCCTGAACAAACCCCATCTCATGAGATACGATAATCATCGTCCGTCCTTCCTTGGCAGCTGCCCGAATAACGGCAAGCACTTCGCCAACCATCTCCGGATCAAGTGCAGAGGTTGGCTCATCGAGCAGAATTACCTTCGGTTGAAGGGCGAGTGCCCGGGCAATGCCCACACGCTGCTGCTGACCGCCTGATAGCTCGCGAGGGTAGTAGTCTTTCCGATCCTGAAGTCCGACTCGATCCAAGTAGCTGCTTGCGATGTCATGGGCTTGCTGTGTCGTCATTCCTTGTACCGTCACGAGACCTTCCATAACATTCTCAAGAGCTGTCTTGTACTTCAGTAAATGGAACTGCTGAAATACCATTGCGGTATTGCGGCGCAAGTACAGAATATCGCGCTTCGTCGCCTTGGACATATTAAGCTCATAGTCGCCCAGTGCAATTGAGCCCGCTTGCGGTGTCTCCAGGAAGTTCAGGCAGCGAAGCAGTGTAGACTTGCCTGAGCCCGAAGGGCCGATGATGGCGACAACCTGACCTTCCTCAACCGTCAGATCCACATGGTGCAGCACGACATGTTTACCGAATGTTTTGTGTAAGCCCTGGATTCGGATCATCAGCTGCCACCCTCCTCTCGTTGACCTTCAGCCGCTTTTCCCAACGCGCAATTAGGCGCTCTATCACAATTGTCACGAGCCAGTAAATGATCGCAAGCGACACATACACTTCGAAGAAGCGGAAATTGCGGGAAGCCATCAGCTTGCCTGCGGCTGTCATCTCCACAACCGAGCATACAAAGGCAAGTGAAGTGCCCTTAATCAGCCCGATTAGAGAATTGCCGAGGGTTGGCAGTGCAACGACGAGCGCTTCGGGCAAAATGATGCGGCGCAGAACCTGCGTTGTTGTCATACCCATAGAATATCCGGCTTCAATGCCACCCTTATCGACAGATTGGATAGCAGCCCGAATACTCTCTGAGTTGTAGGCTCCTTCATTCAAGGCAAAGGTGATGAGCACGAAGATCATCGGCGGAATATGGTTCGTATTGTAGTCCGTCCCGTAATAATAATTGATATACTGCATAGCCATCGGAACCGCATAGAAGGCCAGATAGAGCTGAACGATAATCGGTGTCCCTCTCATGAAGGAGACATAGAATGCCGACAGAGAGCGGAGCACGGGAATTTGCTTAATCTTGATTAGTGCCGTCGCAAGGCCGATCAGTAGGCTAAGAAGCATGGATGCAAAGGCAATTCCTAGCGTGATCGGCAAGTACGCAAGCAGTTCAGGAATTTGACTGAACACGAGTTCTACATCAAATAAATTGGGCATGCACATCACTTCTTTATGGATATTTGGAATGGAGCAGGCTTGATTATCTCGTATAGTCGGCTCCTAAATATTGAATGGACAGTTCCTTCAGCTTGCCATTGTCCAGCAGTGTGCGCAGCGCACCATCGAATGCATCGCGAATGGCAGGGCCGTCGCCTGTTTTGCTGAATATGAAATAGGCTTTCGGGTTTTGAATCTTTTCGATTTCTTCCTTAGGAAGCTCTACGGTATCAAGCGCAATGCCGTATTCCTTCTCAATGTCTCTCAGCATGACTTTTTCAGCAAAGGTGAAATCGGCTGCTCCATTGGAAATGTCTTGATAGGTTTTGATCTGATCTTGTTCGGTATAAGCAGGCTTAATCTCTTTGTCCGGATGCTCCTTGTTGAATTGTTCGACGAACAGCTGCTCGAATCCACCGCCAGGACTGATTGGGATCGTTTTTCCTGAAAGATCATGAATGGATGCAATGTCCGTACGGCCTTTCTTCACCACTACCACGGTGCGATTGAAGTAGTAGTATTCGTTGCCGAATAGATATTTCTCTTCGCGTTCCGGCTTCTTGGTGATGTTATTGGCGCCAATTTGATATCGTCCAGAGTCGATGCCAGCGAATATGCTTGGGAACTCGGTCTTCTCAAACTGAATGTCATATTGCGGGAGCAGCTTGTCAATTTCCTTCAAGACAGCAATGTCGTAGCCATCGAGGTTGTTGTTCGGATCCACATACACATAAGGCTTCGGCCCGCCGCTCGTGCCGACTAGCAAGGTCTTGACCTTCTGCTCGCCGGTAGATGATGCTTGATCGGCTGCCTTGCTGCATCCTGTGGCGATTACGGTGAGTGCCACTGCAGCTGTTACGGTCAATGACCAGAGTATTCTTTTCTTCTTGTTCATATTCGGCGTTCCTCCCTCGACTTCTATATCCGAGTAATCCTATACGGTTATTTGTTTGCCATCTTACGGGATATCGGGGTGTAAATATAGTAAAAATCGGAACAGCGCTAAATTTGTTGATAAGGACAGCTACTTCAGCTATGAGGGATCCAGAGGAAATGAGGGTCGAGGAGGATTGACAGCACACAGAAGATTTGATTTTAATATAATTAATCCGATAGGATAAATACAATTAATGTGGGGGTGATCGTGTCATGAATGCACAGCCTGACAACCTGGGATATTTCCCTCATCAGCCATCCTTTGAACGGAAGCAGATGAACTACTTCGACAATCGGCTGTCGGCTTATCCCAAGCCGATGGGGATTCAGTATTATACGTTTTCCTTGAACGAAGCAAGCAGCCATCCGATGATGATACTGCCTGATGGAAGTATTGATATTATGATTTGCTGTGATCAGGATCGCCCAAGCGCTAACGTATGCGGAACGGTGACTTCAGGCAAGCAAGGCGGATTCCGCCAAGGGAACTGTGATGTGTTTGCGATTCGCTTCTTCCCCGGCTATGGCAGGCATGTGCTTCGCTATCCCGCCCATGAGTTCACTGATCGCGAAATCCCACTAGCGGATGTGATCCGCAATTCCTCCATATTGCTGGAGCAAATTGCGGCAGCGAACAATATGCCGGCAAGAATCGCGATATTCGAATCGTTCTATCGCCAGCTTATCCAAGAAGAGGACGAGACACCGTCCTGGCTGAAGCATGTAACGGAGCAAATCATTAGCAGCAGCGGATCGCGAAGTATGTCTGATTTATCGCAGCATACAGGGTATTCGTCACGATATATTGCGAAGGTATTTCATGAGTATGTAGGGATGTCCCCGAAGCTGTTCAGCCGTATCGTGCGTTTTCAGCATGTATTGGACGCCCTGCTGCGTTTGAATTATGAGGGGGTATTGGAGGAGATGATGGAGCTGGGGTATTACGACCAGAATCATTTCATTAAAGAGTTCAAGGAATTCAGTACGTTTACGCCTAAAAAGTACATGGAACAGCTATGAGTTCATCCGCCGCATCAATCACCCGATAGTTCAAGTAGCAATAAGCCAAGACGGAAGATTAGATATTCTGTTCTTCTTGCACGGAAGATGGACATATAAAAAGCCCCTCTAACTCGTTGAAGGAGTAGGAGGGGCATAACATCTATATTACTTTTTCAATAATAAATAGACGAAATATGGTGCACCAATCAGTGCGACGACGATGCCGACCGGAATACCATCAGGTTCCAACACGTTGCGTCCAATCGTATCCGCCACCAGCAGCATCCAGCCGCCTAGCAGTATCGCTACTGGAAGGAACAGCTGGTGCCTTGGGCCGACCAATGCTCTGGCAATATGCGGCGCCATCAATCCAATGAAGGCGATTCCGCCAGTCACGGAGACGGCTGCGGCAGCTAGTGCAACGGCAGCAATCAGCAATGTCAGTCGTTCCTTCTCGATGGATACGCCTACCCCGATTGCGACAGGCTCATTGAGTGCCAGCAGATTCAGACGATTCGCTTTATATAAGGTATAGGGGATCAATACAACCAGCCAAGGCAGTATCGCCCAGATAAATGGCCAATCTGTACCCCATACATTCCCCGCAAGCCACTTCGAGATGAAATCAACCTTAGCCCTTTCCGAAGAGGAGATAAGCACGATCATCGTTCCTGATAATGCCATGGAGAAACCGACACCAGTTAGCACCAGCCGTACAGGCTGCAGCCCTGATGTCCGTTGATACGAAAATAGATAGATAAGAGCTGCTGTAAGCACAGCCCCGATAAAGGCGACAAGAGGCAGCATATATGCGAATGAGCCCATGTCTATGGGAACGAACAGGAAGAACACCGAAATAGATACACCGGCCCCAGCATTAATACCAAGTATTCCGGGATCGGCGAGATCATTGCGTGTTACGCCCTGCAGGATGGCTCCTGATAAAGCCAGAGCCATGCCGGATAGGAGTGTAATCAGGATGCGCGGCATTCGGATAGAAAACAGCACGAAGTCCTCCTTGAACGTCCCCTGCCCAAGCAGGGTAGGGAGCAGCCGATCATAGGATAATGATGAGTATCCGAGACCCATTCCGACGATGACAGTTAGCAGAATAAGCCCGAGCAGCAATACGAGAATAAGCCGCTGCTTTCTCAACAGAGAGGGTAAGATCATGAGAATGCTTTGCCTCCTTTATGTACAATGAACAGGAAGAAGGGCAGACCCAGCATGGCAACGATGGCTGCTACAGGTGTCTCGTACGGGCTATTGATTGTTCGTCCGAGCGTGTCGGCAAGCAGCATGAAGGTAGCGCCCGTAAAAATGGACATTGGCAATATAAATCGATAGTCCGTGCCGACCATAGCTCGTACAATATGAGGAATCATGAGTCCGATAAAGGCCATATTGCCAACAAGTGCTACAGATGCGCCAGCGAGCAGAACGATGACGATAAATAGAATGATCTTCACCATGAGTGTTTTCTGACCTAAACCCACAGCGACCTCTTCATTCAGGCTTAGGATGGTCAGCTGCCTGGAGAAGCCAATTGCAATCAAGATACCAACGAGGACTACGGGAACGATAATTTGAAGCTGACTCCAATTGGTACCGATAAGGCCACCTGCAGTCCACAAGGAAATTTCCCGAGATATCTTAAAATAAAGACCTGTTCCTTCCGCTACCGCGATGAGGAAAGCGGTGACGGCAGCGCCAGCTAGAACGATACGAAGCGGGGAGAAGCCTCCCCGCTTCATTGCACCGATGCCGAATACGATGAATGCACCAACCGCTGCACCAATGAAGCAAGCAATTGTAATCGCATAATAGTTGGCGCCAGGAATCAATGCCAGTGTAATGGCCAGCGCTGCATTGGCCCCAGCAGTAAGCCCGAGCAGGCCAGGATCAGCAAGCGGGTTGCGTGTCATGCCCTGCATGATCGCACCTGCTACAGCTAGGGCGGCACCGACGACCATCGCGCCTATTTCGCGTGGAAGACGGATATCTCGTAAAACGGAAATGTTGTCACTTGTAGCATTCGACGTAAGGGCAAGCCACACATCGCGCAGTGAAGTGTCAGCCGCGCCGAATACCATTGCCACGACGAACATTCCTGCACATAAGAGAATTCCAACAATTAGCTTGCCTATAAACGGAATCGTACGTTGATTCGAGTTCACCATGCATAATGTCCCTTTCTCATAATGGTGCTTAGAATACAGGAAAAGGAATTCTTAAATTTAAGAATTCCTTTTCCAGACGTTACTTGCTTGCCGCGAAATCTTTACTGAATGTCTCCAATTGGAAGTCCAATGTGAGCGGGTCATTGAAATAGAATTCATTCATATTAACCTCGAACACGCGATTGTTCTTCACGGCAGGGATATTTTTATACGATTCCGTTTCTTGGAATGAGTTATCGCCAGCTTTGTTTCTACTGAGAATGACATAGTCGCCTGCGAATTGCGGAAGAACCTCAGTAGAGAGTGCGAAGTAGCCAGGTCCCAATGCCTTTTCTTTGACTTTTTCCGGCATGTTCAGCTTCATCTCTTGGTACAGAATTTCCGTTCCACGGCCCCAGTTGTTGCCGTACACATACAATTGCTTATTGAAGTTTTCAATAACCGAAACAGTAGCATTTTCACCGATTTTGGCTTTAATGTCTTTGCCAGCTTGTTCAGCGCGCTTCTTGAAGTCGTCGATCCAAGCCTTAGCTTCAGCTTCTTTGTTCAAAAGCTTGCCGATCTCCAGATGCTGTGTTAGATAATCGACCTTGCCGTAAGTGAAAGTAACGGTAGGGGCAATTTGGTTCAGCTTATCTGCATTTTTTATTCCCGACAATCCGATGATCAGATCCGGATTCAGTTCAATAATTTTCTCCAGGTTCTCATCAGACACTTCTGCAACATCTTTCAATTTTGACTCAAAGCGAGGGTTCTGCTTCGCCCATGCATCTACTCCGACTACATTTACGTTCAGCGCCATGACATTACCAGCGAAGGATGCCAATACAACAACGCGCTTCGGATCAACAGGAACTGACACAGGCCCATTTTCTGACTGATATGTAATTGTGTCAGATTTGCTTTCTTTGTTCTCTGCTGCATCTTTCTTCGGCTCGGCAGCAGGGCTTGTGCAGGCGCTAATCGCGAGCACGAATATGAGCATAAAGGGGATGAACCACTTCTTCATGATGCTGTTGCTCCTTTAATTAAGTTATATGTGATACACATCGGCTTGTTCGTTCGAGGATCCCGTCCGATTTCAGCATCGATTTGAAACACCTTTTTCAGTACATCTGAGGTCATAACCTCTTCACAATCGCCAGCCTTAACGATTTCGCCGTTCTTCATTGCGATGATGTAGTCGGCGAATCGTGCTGCTTGATTGAGATCATGGAGAACCATGACAATGGTACGCTCCTGCTCATCATTCAAGCGCTGCAGCAGCTCCAATACTTCAAGCTGATGAGCCATGTCCAAATACGTTGTCGGTTCATCGAGGAAGATGATCTCCGTCTCTTGGGCGAGGGCCATTGCAATCCAGACGCGCTGGCGCTGGCCGCCGGAGAGGGCGTCTACAGGGCGATATTTGAAATCAATCGTTCCGGTCACTTCCAATGCCCAGTCGATAACTTCGATATCCTTCTTCGTTAAGCGTCCGAAGCCGCGCTGATAAGGGAATCGGCCATAGGAGACAAGCTCGCCAACCGTTAACCCGCTAGCACTTTCCGGGGTTTGAGGCAGAATGGCCATCTTCTTGGCCAGCAGCTTCGTATTTTCTCTGGCAATGTTCTCACCGTCGAGGATGACATTCCCGGATTGGTGGGGAATAATGCGTGTAATTGCTTTGAGCAGTGTAGATTTACCGCAGCCATTGGAGCCAATGATCGTTGTGATCTTTTTATCGGGAATAGGTACACTTAGATTTTTGACAATTAAGCGTTCACCGTAACCAATGCTTAAATCATCTGTATATAGGCGAGCCATGCTTCAACCTCCATTTATTTATGGAAAAGAACGAGCGTTATCGACATTAATTGATAATGATTATCAAGATCATTTCTTTCCATAATATAAATTCCTGCATATCGGTTGTCAATAGTAATTTTTGTTGTAAAAGGGTGATGAATCGGATATCATTGATAATGATAATCAATACCAACAAGTTTCTGAGGAGTGAAAGGGAAATGGATCAGGAACAATTATTTGATGTGACAGTCATTGGAGGAGGCCCAGCAGGGCTGTACTCTGCTTTTTATAGTGGACTTCGTGAAATGAAAACAAAGCTGATCGAGTATCAGCCACAGCTTGGCGGCAAGGTGCATGTATATCCAGAGAAAATGATCTGGGATGTTGGTGGACTAACACCTCTCACAGGGGCACAGTTAATTAAGCAAATGGTGGCGCAGGGTTTGACGTTCGACCCTGAGGTTGTACTTAATGAGAAGGTCGAATCGATTGCTCGCAATGAGGATGGTATTTTCGTACTGGAGGCAGCCTCCGGTCAGAAGCATTACTCCAAGACGGTCATCGTGGCAGTTGGCGGCGGAATTTTGAACCCGACTAAGCTTGATATTGAAGGTGCGGAGCGCTTCGAAGTAACGAATTTGAATTATACGGTGAAATCGCTCCGGAAGTTTAAGGATAAGGTCGTGGTTATTTCAGGCGGCGGCAATTCAGCCATTGATTGGGCGAACGAACTGGAGCCGGTTGCGAAGAAAGTGTATTTGACGTACCGGAAGGATAAGGAGTCTCTGTCCGGTCATGAGGCAACGATTACGCAGCTGATGAACAGCTCTATTGAGTGCTTCTTCAATACTTCCATTACGAAGCTGATTGCAGCGGACAACCATGAGACGATTGAGCGAGTAGAACTGACGAATCAAGCGACGGGCGAGATGGCAGTATTGCCGATTGACGAAGTGATTATTAATCACGGCTATGAGCGGGATTCGAGCCTTATTGGCAACAGTGCATTGAAGATTGAGCAGGTAGAAGATTTCTATGTGGCGGGCAATGCCAGCAGTGAATCTTCGATTCCAGGGCTGTACGCAGCAGGGGATATTTTGCATCATGACGGGAAGCTGCACTTAATAGCAGGCGCCTTCCAGGATGCGGCCAACGCGGTGAATAAGGCGAAGCAATTCATTCAGCCGGATGCAAATAGCTGGGGAATGGTATCTTCCCACAACGATGTGTTCAAGGAACGCAACCGTGAGCTTGTGAAGCAGATGATGAATTCATAAATAAATAGGAAGACGCCCGCGGCTTGCTGTTATGACAAGGCGAGGGGCGTCTTTTGTTTAGAGAAGCCTTCGGCAGCTCAAGCTGATCCGAAGGCTTCTTATTATTGCATGCAGGTATTAGATTAGTCGAGCGCTTGTACCAAGCTTGCACCGAATTGTGCGGCGCCATCCGGGCCGTCGGCGGTAATAATATCATCATGAACAACCACATGCTGTGCGATATACGTGACATTGTTCGCTTTCAATTGGTCAATTTGGATATCAAGCGGATAACATGTCGCTTCTCTGTCTGTAAGCAGTCCAGTACGGGCAACCGTAACAGCGCCTGCGCAAATGCCGGATACAAGCACGCGTTCTTGATGTGCCTGCTTCAAGTATTGCTGAAGATCCTTGTTATCCCACAGATAATCATTCGTGCCAGAACCGCCGATAACGGCTACGACGTCATAGTCAGCAGCGGACACATCGGAGAAAATGACTTCTGCCGTGGCTTTGCCTTGGAAGTCGCCTATGATCTCGCCGGTTGTGGTGCTGGCAATGGTGACGTTCACTCCTGCCTGCTCCAAGGCAGCTTTTGGCTGGAACAGCTCGTCTTCATTAAATCGTTCAGGTGGTATAATAAATAAAGCTTTTTTATTCATAAAATATGGCCTCCTATTCGTGGTACACAATTAAGTTGGTGTCAGGTTCGTGCTGCAGCACGTGCTGAATCACTTCTGAATATGAAGTGGACTTGATGTTGCGATCATCGCTGTAAGATGTGTCTTATTGTACCGACGCTCTCCCATCCTGTGAAGAATGCACTTTTTTGTGCGGAGGTTACCTATAGGTTACTTATTGAAGAATTAAGGAGTTATGGAATCGATGTCTGATAATTTGCGAGAAGAAATAAAGAAAAAAATCGTGAATGGTGATTTTAACTGTGAGAAGGAACTGACGCTGTCCATTATTAGTGGAAAGTGGAAGGTCGTCATTCTCTGGCACTTGGGCGTCGAAGGCCCTCATCGCTTCAGTGATCTCCAGCGCTTATTCCCGAAAGTATCTCATAAAATATTGACCAACCAGCTGCGCGAGCTGATGGAGGATGGAATTGTGCATCGGGAGGTGTATCCCGAGGTGCCACCCAAGGTTGAGTATTCGATGACGGAGCTTGGCATGACGCTCCTGCCTCTTGTGGAAATGATGTATGAGTGGGGAAAAATGCGAATGGATCAGATTAAGCAGGGACTGGGGATCGAGGGCGAAGACTGACATCTCAGCCGTGTAAGGAACGGCATAGCTGAGCAGGATAGCGGTCTTGTCGCTATGAGGCAGTGAGTGTGATCTAGATCATGTTGATTTTTCTACATGGTTTCTTTACAATAGGTGGAAATCAAGAAGAGAAGGAGTGGGAGTATGAATTGGAAGCCGAAGACGAACCGTTCATTCGATATTTCATTTTCATATTTTCATTCCATAAGAACACTAAGGCATCCGCTGCTTTAGTGTTTTTTTATTTTGCCAATTTCTACGGAGGTGTGGGGATGACGAGATACAAGCGGGTCATGATTAAACTTAGCGGCGGTGCTGTTGCAGGAAGCAGTGAATTTGGCTTTGCTCCTGACAGACTAGAGCATATTGCTAGTGAAGTGATGTCCGTCGTGGAGCTGGGTGTCGAGGTGTCGATCGTCATTGGGGGAGGAAATATATTTCGTGGAAATATGGCGGAAAGTTGGGGGATTGAGCGTGCAGAAGCCGATAATATTGGGACGCTGGCGACCGTCATCAACAGTCTCATGCTGCGAGGCGTTCTGAAGGCGAAGACCGATAAGGAGGTGCGCGTCATGACCGCCGTGCCGGTTACTTCTGTTGCAGAGCCGTATATTCGCTTGCGAGCAATTCACCATTTGGAGAAGGGGTATATTGTCATATTTGCCGGGGGCAACGGTCAGCCGTATGTCACCACCGATTATCCCTCCGTACAGCGGGCAATCGAGGTCAATTGTGACGCTCTGCTCGTGGCGAAGCAAGGTGTTGACGGTGTGCTTGAGGCAGATCCGAGAACGAACAAGGATGCGAGGAAGTTCGCTTCTCTCCATTATAACGATGTGATCCAGCATAATTTGAGGGTAATGGATCAATCCGCATTTATTTTGGCGAGGGACTTCCGCCTGCCCATCCATGTGTTCAACTTCGATCGACCGGGGACGATGCGCGACATATGTGAAGGGCAAAATAAGGGCACATTAATTAGCGAAGAATCAATTCTACAGTTTGATTAATACAGAAAAGGATCCACAAGTGTGGATCCTTTTCATTTCAGTTACCTATTATTTTGTCACCGTAACATAATAGACTACTCTTGTGCCACTATTCCACTCAGCTACTACGGTGCCATATCCCTCTTTAAAAGCGGTTAAATTCCCGTATCCATCCAAACCTAAACAGTCTGTTGGGTTAGCGGAGGAGATAGAAACATAATCACCTGCAATTTTTCTGCCTTCTCCAACTCTCATTGAAATAGAGGAATAAATGGTGGATTTGGTCTCGATATTTGTGAATTTGCTTTCTTGTACGTTAGCGGCAGATGCATCATTTGCAAATACACTAAACGAGAAAATGCTTGCTAGTGCTGTGAGCGTTACAATTACCTTTTTCATATTTTCACCTCCCAATATTCATCATATTAGGTAGATTCATTTATATTCCTTTATTATCTTATATTTATTTATTTTCTCGAATTAATTATAAATGTAAATTTCAGGATAAATATCAATCATCCTTAGAAATAGACCGTATGCGCTTGAGAGATAGGTTTATTTCTTTCTCCTTACCGGGATCCACACCTCACAAATCGACTCAACTCTATGATCATCCACCCAGTAAAATTTTTCAATACAAGGACCCTCTACCTGCTCGAAATTTGTGGAAGGGAACCACTCAGAATAGATCCGTCGCCATACATTCTGAATTTCCTGACCGGAGTCCGGCTCGTCCGTTAACGTTTCCCGACTTTCAAATACGGCGTAAGTGATAGCAGGGATATGCAGCACATCATATTCTGAAGGAACTCCTTGTCCCTCGGGAAGGTCATATCCCATCAGATAGCGCTTCGTTCCATCCTCTTCAAAGTCATAAAAATACCCGTAGAGCAGATTGTGTGCGGGTGACCCAATATCTCGTTTATTCGATCATGCGTGCCATCATTCCAAATTCGTTGAACGAATTCAGGAATTTCTTTGTAGGGATCGTTATGGATGGTGATACTTTTCCCAATGACCGTAGATTCGACTTCTTCCATCATGCGATAGTTCAATGCAGACTCCCCTTTGATTTGAATGTGAAAGGAGATTGGAGCGAAGGACTTCAGCTTTACATCCGTTTTCTTGGCTGCAGAAGGCGTTACCCCATGTAAACGTTGAAATGCCTTGGAGAAGGCTTCGGGTGATTCATACCCGTATTTGAATGCAACATCAATTACTTTACTATCCGATCCCGCCAATTCTTCTGCTGCAAGTGTTAACCGCCGATTGCGAATATACTCTGTAACGGTAAAGCTCGTTAGGGCATGGAACATCCGTTGGAAATGATACCGGGATGACAGCGCCGAACGGGCAATAGCATCGATATCAAGCTCGGTGTGCAGATGCTCCTCTATATAATCAATTGCGTTGCGCAGCATGATGAGTGCCTCCATATTCCTTCGCCTCCTTTCCTGCATTCAGTGTATCGTTGTGACGCATGTATGTCCTGTCTTTGTGTGCCGGATATGTCGGCCATTCTTAGTGGTACATGATAGCGCTAATTATACCTGTTGGCGTTCGCCGTGCTCTATGAAAACAATTGCTTATTGCCTATAACGGGAAAGACTCTTGTTATATTTCAAAAGTTCTGGGACAATAATAATCAGATTATAGAGGAAGTTCAAAAAGTCCGCTGCGACCTTTTTGAACTATTTTTAAAAGCACTTATAAGCAAGTAAGACAGAATCTTGACGTGTTGAAAAGAGGGCACTAGATGAATAAGCAATCCATCTATGGATTAACATTGGATCAGTTGGCCGCTTGGTTAGAGGAGCGGGGACATAAGAAGTCACGGGCATCCCAAATATGGGATTATCTATATCGCAAGCGGGTCAAGGATTTCGCTGATATGACAGAAGTAAATGAAGCCAGCGTAGCACTGCTGTCCGAACACTTCGTTATTCATACGCTTAACGAGCATGTGAAGCAGCAATCGGCTGACGGCACAATCAAGTTCTTGTTCAAGCTGCAGGATGGCAACTTGATTGAGACCGTGTTGATGAGACACAAATTCGGGCTGTCGGTATGTGTGACGACTCAGGTTGGCTGCAACATCGGCTGCAGCTTCTGTGCGAGCGGACTGCTGGCGAAGAGCCGCGACTTGTCGAGCGGCGAGATTGTGGAGCAGATTATGAAGGTTCAGCACCATTTGGATGCAGTGGGTGAGGGTGATCTGGTCAGCCATATCGTCGTAATGGGTATCGGAGAGCCATTCGATAACTTTGAGAATATCGTAGACTTCTTGCGGGTTGTTACCGACCATAAAGGTCTGGCAATTGGAGCGAGACGAATTACGGTATCGACGAGCGGATTGGCGAATAAGATTAAAGACTTCGCAGATATTAATCTGCGGGTGAACTTGGCCCTGTCCTTGCATGCGCCGAATGATGAGCTTCGCACGCGCATTATGAAGATTAACCGCGCCATTCCGATTGCAAAGGTGATGGAGGCGATTCGGTACTTCATCAACACGACAAACCAACGGGTGACGCTGGAATATATTTTGCTGAAGGACGTGAACGATCAGCAGGAGCACGCACTTGAGTTGGTGCAGCTGATTCAAGAGTGGAAGATGCAGGACGAGGTCAATGTGAACCTGATTCCGTACAACCCTGTTGATGAGCACAGCCAGTATCAGCGCAGCGAGCAGGAGTCGATTCGTGGCTTCTATGATGTCATGAAGAAAAAGGACATTAGCTGCAGTGTACGGTTGGAGCATGGTACAGACATTGATGCAGCTTGTGGCCAGCTTCGCAGCAAGCAGATTAAGAAAGAAAGCGGTGCTGGTGCCGATCAGGCAGCTATGAGCTAAATAACATTTTGTAGTCAACAAAAGGCGTACCTACCAATGGGTAGGGCGCTTTTTTTCGTGCTGTCTATGAGAAAGTTCTTTGTCCGTCATGCTAAATTTTGCTACAATAAAACCACGTATTCTTATCGCAATTACATAGAAATAGTTTATATGGTGCTGTGCACGCGCAGCTTAATAGGGAAGTCGATGCGAGTTCGACGCGGTCCCGCCACTGTAACGCAGAGCTGACAATCAAGGCTTTTATCCACTGTTAACTGAGTTAACGGGAAGGTAGATTGTCGAGCGATGATGCGAAGCCAGGAGACCTGCCATATAAGTGCTCTATATTTCTCACGAGGATGGGAGGGGGATGTTTATTCGTGCTGCTAGTAGGAGATTACTAGTGTATTTAGCTGCACCGAAGTGGTTACCTAACATCTTTCTAACATGGAAAGGTGTTTTTTTATTGCCTTCATATCGACATATTAAGGAGATCAGACATTGAAGATGATTACGAACAGAATGTTGAAGAAGAGCTTGTCTGCATTACTAAGTATCGTGTTGTTGTTATCTCTTGTACAGCCACAAGTCATAAGAGCGGCTAGTGGGCAGGGTAATACACAACTAAATAACATGATTGAACATACAGTTCAATACTATAAAGATTATTATAATGATGCTTCTAATCAAGATGCTGTAAGTGATTCATGGTGGGAGCTTGTTGCTCTGTGGAGCGCGGGTCAAGATTTGCATGATGGGACTTGGAGATTACCTAAATGGGAAACAAAAGAGCCAAGACTTCGTCCAAATGCAGGAGGCACCGATCATATTCGATATATTTATGGCTTACTTGCGTTAGGAAAGAATCCGGCTCACGCTTGGGAAACGAACCGGAATCTGTGGGCGGAGCTGGCAGCTCAGCAAGATCCAGCAACGGGTGCTATCGGTGGAGTCAATAAACACATTTGGGCAATGATTGCCTTAAGCGCCGGTGAAAAGCTTGGTCAGGATATGGGATCATGGAATGCCGCATCCAAGCAAAAAGCACTCGATTATCTGCTTAAAGCACAATATGCTGACGGAGGTTATGGACTGTCAGCTACTGGAAGCTCGGGTGATACTGACATTACTGGTATGGCGCTGCTTGCACTTGGTCAATACCAAGGACAGAGCGCGGTAGATGCGGCAATTGAACGAGCTAAGGAATTGTTGAAAAACCGCCAATTGGACAACGGAGGGTTTGATTCCGTTGGTACATGGGGATCCGGAGATAATTCCAATAGCTTATCTACATCCGTATCGGGATTGGTTGCTGCAGGCGATGATGTCTTGTCAGCAAAGTGGCAAAATTCCGGCAACACAGTTATTGATGCATATGCACGTTTTCAACAAAATAGTGGATCATTTAAATGGAAAGTAACGGATAACGCTACAAACCGGATGTCCACCGAGCAGGCTCTTGTTGCATTGCTCGATATCAAGCATGGAAAATCGGTATGGAGTCGCCTCGCGGAAGTGAAACTTCCACCGGATCAATCACAGATTAATGTGCAGGTAAGTGTCAAGGGGATTGAAGATGTCATTTATCAACCTAACCTAATTTCCTTGGATGCGACCATTAAAAAGCACACTGCGTTGGATGTATTAAAGTTAGCGCTGGATCAAGTTAATCCACCAATTCCCTACCTCACTTCGGGGAATGGGGATCAAGCAAGACTAACTTCTGTTGCTGGACAAAATGAAGGAAAGCTAGGCGGCAGCGATAGTTGGAAATACAAGGTGAATGGGAATGTTTCATCTGTAGGGGCAGGCGCATACGAGATAAAAGATGGCGATAATCTCTACTTCTACTATGGTCGCCAACCAATGATTTCTACAGTCTCTTCTATTCAACAGGGTGCCGTAAATCCGACGGTCGAAGTGCAGCTCGCGGGGGATACCTTTACGCTCCAAGCGTCGCAGATTGACAGTTGGCTCGTAAAGCCAGGAACGACTGGACTGAAACTAAAATCAGTTTCACTTCTTAATAGTCAAAAAGCAAAGCTTGTATTTGAAGGCCGTGCTGTTACTGGCGACCTAACGGTTCAAGCTCTTGGAGCTGCCGTAACGGGACAAGAGGAAAGCAATGGATTGGTAGTTAGCTTGGAAATTCCTAAATCGATTGGGACTGCCACATTGTCCGTAGAGATTAGAACCGTCGGTCAAGGAGATATCATTGCACCTGTAGCAATACCATTGTATGAAGGAGATACAGCCTTCACAGCTTTAAAAAGAGAACTCGAGGATCGAAACATTGACTTTGACTATAGTGGTTCAGGCAAATCGGTTTATATCAAAGGCATTGATCCACTTTGGGAATTTGATGAGGGGCCGTTAAGCGGCTGGATGTATTCCGTAAATGGGGTATTTCCGAATTATAGCGCGGGGATATATACATTGAAGGACGGGGACGTTCTCCGTTGGCAGTACACGACAGATATGGGTAAGGATATTGGTTCGATAAACGATCCAAGCCCGTCTGGAGACAAGACAATTGTAGTAGGTGAGAACGAAACCACGGTAAATGTGGGGTCGGAACAGGAACCTCTTTCAGAAAATAAAGTGACACTTGTATTTTCAAAGGATGAGCTGCCCCATGTAGCTTCCGTTACGAGCAGTACATATTTAGAAATCCAACCGAGTACATTTGTAATTTCTTCATGGGATCGAAAGCTCGAATTGCCTAGAATTTTAAGTGGAAGCGGTGATATTTTACTTTCTAGGCTGAATGAAGGCTTGTCCCCTTATAACAAAGAGGCAACAGAAATTGATTCCCGTATTAAGCTTGGCGGCGATCAAGATATTCATGTTGATAAGCATGCAACCCTTACTTTGAAGGGGCAAGGCAATAAAGAAGCAGCGCTCATGGATGCCAACGGATCAATCGTAATCATTCCTAAATATGATGATGAGTTGCTTAGATATGATGAGTTCTATTCATATGCCAATAGTGTAGGCGACCTAGTCATTAAGACTAAGCAATTGGGTGAGTTTCTAGCATATATCGCAAAAATAAAAGATACACCCGGCGGAGATAACGGCAATGGAGGAGTCGTTGATCCACCGGTAACTGGCTCAGTAACACTCTCTGTCGAGAAACATTCTATTGGGGAAGGGGACATTATTACTCCTATTTCTGTACCCCTATTCAAGGATGATACAGCGTTTACCGTATTGGAGAGACTGCTAAAGGAGAAGGGGATATCTTTACAATATGCGGGGTCAGGGGACTCGCTTTCTGTACTGTCTATAGCTGACCTAGGTGTGTCCGATAAAGGATCTAACAGTGGGTGGATGTACTCCGTTAATCAAAAGTTCTATGCTCACAGTGCAAACAAGCATAAGCTGGTTGATGGGGATGTCCTTCAATGGAGTTTCACCTGTAATTTAGGGCTTGATATTGGTGGATTACCATCAGGGGATTCTCATTTTCAGTTAAATGAACATACCAAGGAAGTTCTTGTGGGAACGGAGCAAAACATGCTTTCCTCACAAAAGTTGACATTAGAATTCAGAGCGGCAGAACTTCCTAAAATTCTGGCGAATCATACAATTGCCAACTTGAATATTGATAGCGGCACTGAAATTACCTCTCCTTGGAATAATGAATTGGAAATGCCACGGAGTTTGGAAACGAACGAGAGTACGCTGCTAGCTAAAATCAATGCTGAACTGTCATTGAATAACAAAGAGACTTCTCAAATTGATTCCCGTGTAAAAGTCGGCGGTGATCAGCATATTCAATTCAGTAAGCATGTCACTCTTACATTTAAGGGTCAGACGAATCAAGAAGCAGGATTTGTTAATGCAAGTGGGGTATTTACCCCAATCCCGAAATATAGTGATTCATCGGCACGAAAAGACGAGGTTTATTCATACGTTCAAGACGGAAATTTAATTGTTAAAACGACGCACTTTACTGAGTTCGTAACTTATCGTACTAAGGTCAAAGATGATGCGGGCAATGGGGGCGTTGACAACCCTCCAACCACTAACACAATTACGCTATCAGTTGAAAAGCGCACAATTGGCGAAGGCGATATTATAGCACCAGTGCGCGTAGAACTTCAGGATGGAGAAACGGCCTTTACAGCAATGAAGAGAGCAGTCGACCAAAAAGGCATTTCTATCGATTACACAGGTTCGGGGCCTACGCTTTATGTTAAAGCTATCGACGACTTGGGAGAGTTCGATAAAGGTCCCGAAAGCGGTTGGGTGTACTCTGTAAACGGCAAGTTCCCGAACTATAGCGCTGGTATCTATAACCTGAAGAAGGGCGATGTCCTTCGTTGGCAGTATACGACGAACTTGGGTAAAGACGTCGGCAATAAATTTGATGGAGGTACAGAAACCCCAGGAAAACCTGGATTGCCAGTTCACCCAGGGGGGGCAGGAACGGGCGGTGGCGCGCTTACACCGAAGCAGGTAGAAGAGTCTGCTAAGCTTAAGAGCCTTATTGACGGTGCTTCAGCATGGATACTAAGCAACCGCAAATTCACCGTTCAAGACAACTTTAATGATTGGGACGTCATGGCGCTGGCTCGTTCAGGTAAGAAAGTTCCTTCTACGTATTACGCGATTCTAGAAAACTATGTAAAAGAGAAAAAAGGAGAATTCCGATTAGTTACTGACTATGAACGCATGGCTTTGGCTGTTACGGCAATCGGCAAGGATCCAAGTAATGTAGCAGGCTTCAACCTCTTAGAGAAAATCTATAATAATGGGCGCATGACAAATCAAGGAACGAACGGTCTTGTGTTTGCTTTATTAGCCTTGGATGCGAACAAAACAGTTGTTCCAAACGATGCACTCTGGACAAGGGATAAGCTGATTCAGCAATTACTTGCTCAACAAAATTCAGACGGCGGGTTCCCGCTTAGCAAAGAGTCTAATGCTGTGAGCGACATCGATATGACTGCTATGTCACTGCAAGCATTGGCGAAATATCAAGATCGCAAAGAGGTCAAAGCAGCCACAGATAAGGCATTGTCTTGGTTGTCTTCGCAACAACTCGCTAACGGCGGATTTAAAGCATGGGGTGTTGAAACGAGTGAGAGCATCTCGCAGGTGATTATTGCGCTGTCTGGTCTTGGAATTGACTTGGAAGACAAGCGATTCGTGAAGAAGGATGGGGATTTGCTGAAAGCACTGCGCACGTATTTCAATACAGACGGCGGATTTGCGCATTCACGAGGCGAAGCGAGCAATTATATGGCAACACAGCAAGCATTGCTTGCGCTGACAGCCTATGATCGCGTGTTGACGAATCGAACAAGCCTGTATGTGATGACGGACGCCGCATCAACGGGCACGCAGAAGCCAAAGGATGAGAAAATAACGTACACAGACGATGCCTCCATTTCTGCTTGGGCAAAAGAAGCAGTCCATAAAGCGACGGAACTCGGGTTTATGCAGGGTACGGGTAAAGATAAGGACGCATCCCAATTTGAACCGAAGCGGGAATTAAGTCGGGCTGAGTTCGCGGCATTGATCGTGAAATTTGCTGGTTTACAGCCACAAGGCACAGATTCAGGATTTACCGATGTAAGTGCTTCGTCTTGGTATGCAGGATATGTTGCCACTGCGAAAGAAAAAGGTCTGATTTCGGGTGTTTCGGCAAATAAATTTGCACCGAACCAGGCGATTTCGAGACAAGAGATGGCAGCTATGCTCGTACGAATGAAGGGTCTTCCGAAGGATGCAGATTCATTGGCAGGACCGAAAGATCAACAGCAAGTAGCTGAGTGGGCATTGCCCTACGTCAAATATGCCTATCAAGCAGGTCTGATGTCGGGTGAGGACGGTTACTTTAAACCACAGCTTCATGTGACACGGGAAATGGCTGCTGTTGTCATGGTAAGACTGCACGGCATTCAATAATTTGCACGATCAGAAAGAAGGAGAGCAATCTCCTTCTTTCCGTATGAGCGGAACTACATGATAGCAAGCTTGCATCATCAACGAGTATGCATGGCATAGAGGTGAGGACATGTCCGAATGGTTTGCGTGGATAAAGCGCAACAAACAGAGATGGATAGCTGGACTGGCAGTACTGGCCATTGTAATTGCCACGGTATGGATATATGGCGGAAATGGCAGTCAGCCGAAGGATGAGAGGCTGGCTGGTCATACAACGGCACAAGAGCAAGAGCACCCGAGCCAAGCCTCTAAGGATCTGGCAAGTGAGACTGCTAATCTATCCGAACAGAAGCAGGATCAAGGGAATCCAGAATCGTTGCCTCAAGCAACAGCTGATCCCAAGTCTGATACAGTGCAGGGCATAGGAAGCAAAACAGGAGACACGGATAACCCAGATCACAAGGACACACGCTCTGATCCGTCTACTACAAGTAAAGAATCGGCGAAGGAGAAAGGCCAACAGAAAAATCAGGTTACTGAAACAACGCAGGGAAAAAGCATCGTAAGTAAAGCAACGGAGTCTTCTGTGAAATCGGATGTAACTCCAAAGGATAAAAAACCTTCTGGCACGTCTCCTTCTGCAAAAGAGAGCAAGGGGAATGCAGGCGAAAAGGAGAGCAAGGGCAGCAATAAGCAAGATGGACAGTCTACACCGAACAAAGGAGTTGCTTCTCAGCCAGATGCAAAGCCTCCACAGACTACTACCGTGCAGCTTACGATTGTGGGATCCTCGGATGTCGGTACGATCATGGGCACAGAGGAAATCGAAATTGGCGATTCGGAAACCGTAATGGATGTATTGAAAAAAGCGACGCGTGCTAAGAAGATTCAAATGGACTTCAGCGGTTCCGGTGCAACTGCTTATGTAAAAGGTATTGATAATTTATATGAGTTCGACAAGGGATCAGGGAGCGGCTGGATGTACAGCATTAATAGTAAATTTCCCAACCGCAGCGCAGGCGTATGGCCGATTCATCCTGGAGACCATATTCAATGGCTGTATACGGAGGATCTAGGCAAGGATTTAGGAGCGGGTACTGACGACGGACTATGGGATGGGGAAAGTTAAATGATACACGGCTTCTCCACATTACATCCGCGATTATGTTTCGCATATTTTGCCGTACTGCTGCTCTCATGCATGATGTTCACGCATCCTGTATATTCAGTCCTTACTTTACTTAGTATCGTTCTATTGAATCTATCCTTGGATGGAGGGAGATTGCTCAAGAAGGGGATTAAGGGATACTTAATTATGGCTATAATTATTTTCTTGCTCAATCCCTTCTTCTCTAGTCGTGGAGCTACGATTCTATGGTATGTATTCGACCGTCCGATTACATTGGAATCGATCATATATGGTGCTCTATTCGCATTATCACTGCTCAATATACTGCTGGCATTTGTCGCTTACAATCTCGTCATCACGCCGGAGAAATTATTGTACCTATTAACGCCAATCGCCCCGCGAACGGCCTTTATCATTACGGTAACCCTCCGTTTTGTGCCGCTGTTGACGAGACGGCTGAAGCATATTATGACGGTTCAACGTGTTCTTGGTTACCTGCATCCGAAAGCCAGCAAGAAGCACTTTATGCGCGAAGGCATGGAGACCCTGCATACGTTAATTAGCTGGTCGCTGGAAGAAGCGCTTCAGACAGCTAGCTCTATGCGTGCGAGAGGATATGGCGTTGGGAAGAGGACGAGTGCAGTATCCTACAAGATGGACAAAAGGGATGTCCTTGTATCATGGATCATGGTCGTGACAGGAGCCAATATTGTGATTGGCGGCTTGTTCGGCGTTAATCGGTTCCAAGTGTATCCACGGCTGCAGTCGTTGGAGTGGTCGCCACAGATTTGGCTGCATGCAGCATGTTACTTGGTATTTATCTTCATCCCGATCGTGATGAACGGAAAGGAAGAGCTGTTATGGCGCACTATCAGATCGAAGATGTAAGTTTTCAGTATCCCAATTGTTCAGAGAAGACGCTTGATCATATCACCATCACCATAGAAGAGGGAGAATTCGTGCTGCTGTGCGGCCCATCAGGATCAGGAAAAACTACACTGCTTCGCCAGCTTAAGCGGGAAGTACGGCCGGAAGGCAATCGGAGTGGCAGTATTTATTATAGAGGAATTGGTCTAGATCAACTTGATGAGCGACGATCCATTGAAGAAATCGGGATGGTATTTCAAGATCCAGACAATCAGATTGTCATGAATACGGTGTGGCAGGAATTGACCTTTGGCATGGAGAATCTCGGCTATTCTACCGCGCAAATGCAACGAAGAGTAGGGGAACTCGTACAGTTCTTTGGTATGGAGGAATGGCTTCATCTACCGATACATGAGCTATCTGGCGGGCAAAAGCAGCTGGTCAATTTGGCGTCCGTAATGACATTAAGACCGAGGGTACTGCTGCTGGATGAGCCTACTGCTCAACTTGATCCGATCGCAGCCAAAGAGTTCATCCAATTGCTCTCCCGAATTAATGAAGAATTCTCCCTTACGATTATAATCAGTGAGCACCGAATTGAAGAAGTTGTTCCCCATGCGACGCAGCTTGTCATGCTGAATCAGGGGCAAATTGCATATCTTGGCACTCCTGATCAGGTGATGAAGCAAATATGGAAGGATGAAGATGCATTATTTTTGCCGTATCTTCCATCTATCGGTCGGCTTTATTTGGAAATAGAGAAAGCCAGCGATGCCCGAGCTGTACCTATGAGTGTGAAAGAGGGAAGGAGATGGCTTGCTGGCAAGCAAGAACAACGGCAAGCTGCTGGGAAGAGCCTGTCTGAATCTGTGAAGGTTGATTGGGAGCAAGTAGAGCCATTGTTAACATGCAAAGAGCTGTATTTTACCTATGACAAAAATGCTCCCCTCGTCCTGAAGCGATTGTCCCTATCGATTCATGAGGGTGAATTCTTCGCCCTGCTTGGCGCCAACGGATCTGGGAAGTCCACCTTGCTGCAGCAAATTGCGGGCGCACATAAGCCTCAACGAGGAGACATCTTGTATGCGGGCAAGTCCTTGCTGCGGAAATCTACAGTAGAGCGAAGTCGGATGATTGGGTATGTCGCACAGAATCCGATGCTCTATTTCACTAGAGACACGGTGAGGGAGCAATTGATGGATCGGCTAAGGCGGTTAAGCGAGCATAGCAGCATCGAGAAGCTGAATGAACTCGTAGCACGCTTTGACGTCGAGTCTATTATGGATAAGCATCCGTTCGATATAAGCGGGGGGCAGCAGCAGAAAATAGCGCTCATGCTTGTCTTATTGGCCGATCCGAAGCTGCTGCTGCTGGATGAGCCGACGAAGGGACTCGATCCTATTTCCAAGCACCGGTTGGCTGAATTGCTTGAAATGATACGGGCGGGAGGCACCACAATTGTCATGGTCAGTCATGACATCGAGTTCGCGGCCAGCTATGCATCAAGATGTGGCTTGTTATTCAACGGCGCCATGGTCGCAGTAGAAGACACACGCTCCTTCTTGCAGAGCAACTACTTCTATACAACAACGATTCATCGCACAGTGGGAGATGTTCTGCCCGAAGCGATCACGGTGAAGGATGTATGGGAACAATGGGGAAATTAAAAAGAACGATCTACGTGGGAAGTATGGCAGCGGCCGTAGCCGTAATGGCAGTTGTCTTATGGATGGACAAGTACTACTTGCCCCTGAGCTTTATGATGATCGGGCTCGCGATGCTGCCCTTCTTCATTCGCTTCGAGCGAAAGACAATGAAGGCGGAAGAGATTCTGCTGATTGCGATGCTTGGTGCGATTGCGGCTGTGAGCCGCGTGCCGTTCGCGCCACTGCCTAGTGTGCAGCCGACATCCTTCGTCATTATGATGTCTGCGCTCGTATTTGGACCGGAGGTAGGGTTCCTCGTAGGCAGTATCGCCGCAGTGGTATCGAACATGTTCCTTGGACAAGGGCCTTGGACGCCTTGGCAGATGTTCTGTTGGGGGATGATTGGATTTACGGCAGGCCTGCTGCGAAATACACGATTCATGAAGAGCTTGTGGGGCAAGAACATATTCGGGTTCTCATGGGGATTCCTGTTCGGTTGGATTATGAATCTATGGTTTTTGATCGGCATGTATGATCATTTGAACTGGAAGGTATTCGTATCCGCTTATGTCGCTAGCTTTTATTTTGATTTAGCACATGCGCTGTCGAATGTATTTTTCATTACGATTTTCTCAGCGATATGGATCAAGATACTGCTGCGGGTGAAAACGAAATACGGATTATTGCCCTCGAACGACAAGTAAATGGGGAGCGATCAGAGATATCCACATCTTATAGCCTAAATCAATGTTTTGAGAGTCAGTTCGATACATAAATTTAGTAATTTTACACCTTGACCCCTTGCACCTTCTTCGATTAACATAGGATCTATAAAGGGGAGTAGCTGTTACAATAAAGTCGTCATTACGAGGATAATCCTCCGGCTTTGTTGGCAACTTCGATTGTTAGCGAGACCTTTACCGACAGGGTAAAGGTCTTTATTTATGGCCTTTACCGTGATCGGTAAAGGCCATTTTTGTTTTTTAGGGGGGTTGTCCAGGGAAATTTCTCATAATTGTGCGCAATTGAAGAAAAGATATACATGACATGATAAGAGGAGAGGGTACTATGGATTTCTTTACGCCAGAGTTTTGGTCCGCGTTGATGGCGATTGTGGTTATTGATTTAGTACTGGCCGGGGATAATGCAATTGTTATTGGGTTAACCGCTCGGAACTTGCCGAAGGAACAGCAGAAGAAGGTCATATTCTGGGGTACTTTTGGAGCGATTGCGCTTCGTTCCTTGTTGACGCTTGCTGTAGTATGGCTGTTGAAAATACCAGGTCTGCTCTTAGCCGGCGGCGTGTTGCTCGTCTGGATTGCGTATAAGCTGCTTGTGGAAGAGAAGAGCCATGATGTCGGGTCTGCTGGAAGCTTGTGGGCAGCCATTAAGACGATCATTATTGCAGACACGGTTATGGGACTGGATAACGTGCTCGCGGTAGCGGGTGCTGCGCATGGTGATTTTATTCTTGTCGTACTCGGTTTGCTCATTAGTGTTCCTATCGTGGTATGGGGGAGCACGCTTATTATTAAATGGGTGGAGCGATTCCCGATTATCATCTATATCGGCGCAGGCGTCTTGGCTTGGACAGCAGCGAAAATGATTGTAGATGAGCCATTAGTGAAGGGATTCTTTACAGAAAACCCCGTTCTGAAATGGGGCCTCATCGTTGTCATCATTGGCGGTGTATTGGCTGCAGGAAGAATGAAGAAGCAGAAGCAAGTGAAGCAGGCCGCTTAATAAAAACGAACAACTGCATAGCTGAAAACGACGATCTGAGCACCCTAGCAGGGGTGCTCTTCTTATTACTGGAATCAGATGTAAATGGGTGATGCAGACTGATACCTTTTGCGGTATAATAAAACCACACAATAAAATGGAACTTAATTCCACTGGATGGAACGCAATGGACTTTGCTTATGTTCTTATTTCATATCTACAGGAGAGTGATCGTTATGGATAATAAGGAACGATTTTCAACTCGAGTCGATGCGTATGTGAAATACCGACCAAGTTATCCAGCGGAGGCTGTGTCGTATTTGTATGATACAGTGGGGTTCCAAGCGGGTGACGAGATTGCGGATATTGGGGCAGGAACAGGGAAGTTTTCGAAGCTGCTGCTCGCCCAAGGAAGTCGCGTTGTAGCAGTTGAGCCGAATGAGCCGATGCGGGAGGCAGCTGTGCAGGAGCTTGGCGGCATCGCGAACTATCGTGCAGCCGATGGGGCAGCAGAGGAGACCGGACTGCCCGATCACTCCGTCGATCATATCGTATGTGCGCAGGCATTTCACTGGTTCGATCGCGCCGCAGCCAGGGCTGAATTTCATCGCATCCTGAAGCCTGGCGGTAAGGTTGTCCTGATTTGGAATTCACGATTGCAACAAGGGACTCCATTTCTGGAGGAATACGAGCAGCTGCTGCAGCGGTATGGCACGGATTATGAGAAGGTGCAGCACAAGAACATTTCAGAAGAAGCGCTGTCAGCCTTCTTCGCTCCGAATCAAATGACGGTGGCAAGGTACACGATGAGTCAATTGCTCAACGAAGAGGAGCTCGCCGGTAGACTGCTGTCCTCCTCGTATGCACCAGAGCCTGGCCACCCGAACTATGAACCCATGAAGGCTGAGCTCGCCCGCATATTCGAACGCAATCAGCAGAATGGCGTTGTATCCTTTGATTATGAGACGGAAATCTTCTGGGGCGAAGTGTAGAGAAATAGCCAAGAATAGCATATTGCTTCAGATAAGAGAGGAGAAATACCTCTCTTTTTTTGCGTCTGTGTCATATTTGGTATTGACTCTGCCATACATTATGATAGAATCATTATCACTTATAAATCCTATTGTATTACTAGGTATAAATAAGGGGGATATACGATTTGGCACAAATGATCATTACTGGATTGTTATGCGGGATACTGCTCGGGTTTGTCATGCAGCGCGGCCGATTCTGCCTGACAGGTGGATTTCGTGATATGTATTTAGCGAAGGATAATCGGATGTTCTATGCGCTGCTCATTGCCATCACGGTTCAGAGCATCGGCGTATTTGCGCTCATCCAGCTTGGCTTGGTGGAGTTCAAGGCAGGCTCGTTACAATGGCTGAGCACGATCGTAGGCTCATTCATATTCGGCATCGGCATTATTTTGGCGGGAGGCTGTGCGACAGGAACATGGTATCGTGCCGGGGAAGGCTTGATCGGAAGTTGGATTGCCTTATTCGGATATATGGCGATGAGCGCCATTATGAAGTCAGGTGCGCTGCTGCCTGTCAACAATGGCCTAAAGGCGTATGCCGCCCCGAATAATTCTATCCCGGATACATTCGGATTGTCCGTATGGCCGTTCATCGTCGTGCTCGCTCTCGTGACATTATGGCTTGTTAGCAAGCAGCTGCGTAAACCTGCTGTTGCGATTCCAACCTTGCCAGCGAAACGGAAAGGAATCAATCATCTATTGTTCGAAAAGCGCTGGCATCCGTTTGCTACAGCTGCTCTTGTAGGAATCATTGCGCTGCTCGCATGGCCGCTGAGCGAAGCGACAGGACGGATGTCAGGTCTTGGCATAACGACTCCATCAGCCAATCTGTTGCAATACCTGGTGACGGGCGATAGTACCAAGTATGTGAATTGGGGCGTTTTCTTGGTGCTTGGCATCTTTGCAGGTTCTTTCCTGGCAGCGAAGGGAAGCCGCGAGTTTCGCTTCCGGGCACCGGATGCAAAGACGGCTATATCCAGCTTCGGCGGGGGACTTCTCATGGGCTTTGGAGCGAGTTGGGCAGGAGGATGCTCAATTGGCAATGGGCTCGTTATGACGGCTATGATGACTTGGCAAGGATGGATATCGCTCATTTTCATGATTTTGGGTACATGGACGGCTTCGTATTTCGTATATGTACGGCCGCGTACCAAGGCAAGTCGTAAGCAAGGCGCTTCTTATCATGCAAAGACCGTATAGGAGGAGAATGACATGAAAACGAAATTAGCCGTACTGGGCATGGTATGTCCATTTCCGTTAATCGAGGCGAAGGAGGCGATCCAATCACTGAACAGTGGCGATGAGCTGGTCATTGATTTCGACTGCACGCAAGCTACGGAGAGCATTCCTCGTTGGGCCGCCGAAGCCGGGCATACGATAACGAACTACGAACAAATTGACGATGCATCATGGACGATTACGGTACGTAAAAAATAACCGGGAACATCGACGAACCGTAGCGGAGAGCTTTACGATGCCGCTTCATGCAGCGAACTAAAGAGAGTTGACATAAAGCAAAAAGGTCGAGTTGGGGACAAAGAGAGTCCTGACTCGACCTTTTATTGATTCCCGATTTTTGATGGCTCTAGGAAAGCTTGTACATATCTTAATCTGGGCATTTTGGGTATGTATCCACTTCAAGCACTCTAAACTTCCAGATCCATGGTTGGAACGAAAAATAGGAGGAAATTAAGCTTGAAAAACAATAAATATAAATTGACTCTCACGTTACGTGATACTTTATAGTAGTTGTTGAAGGGAGGTTACATGGCAATCATGAGAGTAAAAGAAGTGGCGGACATTGTCGGCATTAGCGTGCGTACCTTGCACCATTATGACGAAATCGGACTTCTGTCCCCAGCTCAAGTTACGGATGCGGGTTACAGACAGTATTCAGATGAGGAGCTGGCTATGCTTCAGCAAATCTTGTTCTTTCGAGAGCTGGGCTTCCCATTGAAAAAGATTAAAGACATTATTCACAGCCCAACATTCGATCAGACAGAAGCGCTCGAACTGCACCGCAGTATGCTGCAAGAGAAGCGCAAGCGCCTGGATGTCATGCTGGAGACGCTGGATAAGACGATACTACATCGAAAAGGAGAAATTCACATGACGAACAAAGAGAAGTTTCAAGGCTTCGACTTCAGTCATAATCCATATGAGCAAGAAGCACGCAAGCGGTGGGGAGATAAGACTGTTGACGCGTCCAATGCCAAGGTTGGGAATATGACGAAAGAGGAGCAGACCTCCATGGGAGAGAAGATGAATGCGATATACTTCCATCTGGCAGAACTGCATGGAACTGCGCCGGATTCAGAAGAAGCGCAGGCAGGGATCAAACAATGGTATGACTTCTTGAATACAATGAGCAACTACTCTCCTGAAGCCTTCAAGGGACTGGGGCAAATGTATGTAGATGACGCTCGATTCACCAAAAATATCGACAAGTTCGGTGAGGGCCTTGCCGTGTTCATGCGCGATGCAATGGCAATCTTCGCAGATCGAATAAACGAATAGTCATTGCAGCTTTGTACGAAATACGAGGGAAAGAGCAAGAATGAGCGAAAGATTGCCCCTAGTTGCTGTACGCAGCTAGGGGCTAATTCGTTTATATCAGTAGCGGGTGCTTTTATATAATCGAACTGATGGCTCTATAGATTTTTGAGCAGCTGCCTCTATAGATTCAAGATATCACGGATATCCTGCTCGGTTAGGGCAGATATCGCTTCTTCTCCCGGCTGGATGACCTCTTCGATTAAGTTCTTCTTCCGCTGTTGAATCTCATACATCTTGTCCTCAACCGTTCCTTGTGCAACAAGGCGGATGACCTGCACAACCTGCTTCTGCCCAATCCGATGGGCGCGATCGGCTGCTTGCTGCTCCACGGCAGGATTCCACCAGAGATCATACAGAATAACGGTATCTGCCCCGGTCAAGTTCAATCCTGTGCCTCCTGCCTTCAAGGAAGCCAAGAATAAGTCGCGCTCACCTGCATTGAATCGGCTGCACAGCTCCACTCGCTCAGCGCTCGGCGTCTGTCCGTCCAAGTAGAAGTAGGACACTCCTTGTTCCGCCAGCTCTCGCTTGATCAGTGCGAGCATCTCTGTGAACTGGGAGAAGATAAGCGGTCTTCTGCCTGCCTCTCTTGCTTCTGCGATAATCTCCAGCAGCTGTTCGAACTTTGCAGAGCTTCCAGTATAGTCTTCCATGAACAAGCCAGGGTGGCAGCAGAGCTGGCGAAGCCGTGTAATCCCAGCCAAAATCTTGATTCGACTCTTCTGGAACCCATCTTCATCCAGATGCTTCAAGGCATCCTTCTGCAGCTTGGCTAAGTAAGCGATATACAACTTCTTCTGCTCAGGCAGCAGCTCTGATGCCTGAAGGGATTCGATCTTCTCTGGCAGTTCCTGCAATACATCTGTCTTCAATCTCCGCAGCAGGAATGGGCGGGAGCGCTTCGCTACGACGTCACGCGGAAGGTCGGTGAACTCCTTTCTCCCAGGGAACAATCCGGGAAACACAGTATCGTAAATGGACCATAGCTCCTCTAGCGAATTCTCTACTGGCGTTCCGGTAAGCGCGAAGCAGTACTCGGCCTGGAGAGCCTTAACAGACTGGGCCGTCTGAGTCGCGTAATTTTTGAACGCTTGCGCTTCATCCAGAATGAGCGTGTGGAAAGAGTGCTTAGCATACCATTCAATATCTCTGCGCAGCAGCGGGTAGGACGTAATGATAACATCGACTCGCTCAAGATGATTCAGCTTGCGAATGCGTTCCGCCCTGTTCCCGTCAGCAATGATGGTGCGAACCGATGGCGCGAAGCGCGTGAATTCGTTGCGCCAATTATACATGAGCGACGCTGGGCAGACGACGAGCGCAGGAAGCTGCCGCTTTTGAATGTCCGGTAGAACAGACACCATGAAGGCGATGCTTTGCAAGGTCTTGCCAAGGCCCATATCATCCGCCAGAATACCGCCGAAGTGATAGTGGGCAAGTGTCTTCAGCCACTGGAACCCATATGCCTGATATTCCCGAAGCACATGAACCAGACTGTCCGGGACGGGGAATTCCAAATGATCCGGGTTGCGCAAATTCTCCAGCAGCTTTCGGAAGGATCTGCCGAATCGTACGGCTTGCCGCTCTCCCTGAGAGTCGATAAGATGCAGCCCGCGCATAACAGGGATACGGAACTCTGCTCCTGAAGCCTCCCCCTGACGAAGGCCCACCTCATTCATGAAGCGAATGATCTCTTGGAACTGTTCGCTTTCAAGCGGCATGAGCGCGCCGTTTGCCATTCGATAGTAGCGCCGTTTTTCCTCGATTGCTTTGAGCAGCCTTCGTATTTCTGCTTCTGATATTCCATCCATCTCAAACTTGAATTCAAGCCAATCGATACGTTCGTCCACATTGACTGAGATTTTGGGAGGAGCGTTCGGGATGAACAATCTCTCCTTTACGGCTGATGTTGCATAGATGTGCAGGATTCGCTGCAGTTGGGGAACGACATGATACATGAAATTATATTCGGCATCCTCATCATCCAAGAAGTATCCGCCTTCCGTCTTTACAAAGGGCGATTGCTCCATAATTTCTAGTATTCGCTGCTCTTTTTCCGTATTCCGCATCAGAATCCGATTCTCTGTATGCTTGTGTCGATTCGGATCCAGTGGATTAATGGAGATATCTCCGTAGTGGAATTCCAACCCCGCAAGCAGGCGATCTCGAATGCGATCAAGATACAGCTTCGCCTGCAGTTCCGGCTGCACGACTCGATCTGCTATCGCTTGCGCTACGCGTACGCTGCCGAGCTTTTGCAAGCCCGGAACCACCTTGTCCATAATTGGACCGATCTGATTAGGTGATATAAGAATCCGTTGCTGGCGACCGCTGCCCAATGTCTTCTTAAGGTCGGAGAGCCGCTTGCATTGCTCAATCGGGGTTGGAATAAAGGCCCCGTTGGCGATGACAGCTCCGTAGCTCTCCAGCACTGTCACTTGTTCTAATCCTTGTACATCAATGCAGTAGGCATCTTTTTCCGCCTCATCTAGCCTGAACTGTATTGGAAGAGGCTCATCTATAACTGAAAGTCCCTCAAATGTTGATCCGTCATGCGCAAGGAGCACAGAAGGAGCTTGTTGAAGGGCAGGTAGTAGGGCGTCCCACGAATAAGGGGGGATGAGCAGCATCCGTTCATCGTTGCCCTGCCTGGCAAGAATGGCGGAATGCGGCATGTGCCGGTAGACATTTTCGTTGCGGTAAATCGCGATCAACTGTTGGATAACGGCAAAATGCTCGGGACGAAAGCAGTGCAGTGACGGATCATAGGAGAAATGCCTTGAAAATACATAGCATTCTCCGCGGTCGATGCACCGCAGCAATTCGCGAATATGCTTTACGATATATCGTCGCTGCGGCCCGACCCTCATTTCAACGGCCAAAAAGGCTTGCTCGTTGCCTGATGAAACCGGGAAGCAGGTGATTTCTACGTCAAGCGGCTGTCTGGTATCGAATAAGGGGCGGACACGGCTTGATTTCAGTGGAGTATCGTCAAATAAACCGAGTATTCGCTGGGCTAGCTGATCATTCCCCGACTCCATATTCATAGTCACTGCTCTCCTTTCTATATGTGAGATGAGTATATATAAAGTGAACGCATGTTCGTGTATGTCGATAGCTATATGATAACAGAAAGCAATAAAAAAGAAACAACAGGACTTTGGAACTATGCGATTGTAGTCGAAATTAAGAATATATTCAGTGCCGATTGGTAAGATGGGAGTTAGGGTATATATTATGGTCAGTAATTACGTTAAAGGCGTAATAGAGCCAATTATGGAAAGTTGACACCACTGACAGGATGTCTGTAGGCATGTATAATAGGGGCTACGGTGAAAATATTGTTTTCAGAAAATACAAAATATCCCTCAAATCACCTAGGGATATGGATGTCACCTGTCGAATGTAATAGCGATTATACTTTCTTGAGACTCATCTCACGCAGTTTAATTATAAGGCTATAGACTCATTTTTTTGAGTTGAATATAGGAAAAGGAGGCCGACCCGATGGCGGGCACATGGTTGAAGCTGAAAATCGGTCAGAGGCTCGAGTCCCTGCGCCGATATGTCTCGCCGGCACTGCTTGCTGCCGCGGGAGTATTCATCATTACTTGTATTGCATTATTTGTTCCCCCTTATATCGGAATGGCAGATAACGGCGACTATTTCCGAATTCTCTACAGCAATGGCCTGTACTTCAACGCACCCGATTACTACAGTCAGTATTTTGGATATTTTATTAAGGAATATGGAATATTCCAATACTACAACGAGAATGCGGCAACCTTATTCTCTTCCCAGTCCATATTTATCAAAGCAGCTATTTGGCTCAATCAATTATTTAATCCAGATGTATTCGATATCCGCTTCCAAGCTGCCATATTCGTGGTGCTGTATATCGTTGCCGTATATTTGCTCGTGGAGAGCTTAACGTGGAAGGTTCCTTCCAAGTACGCATACCCGATTTCGATAATCGCGATATTTCTATTCGGTGATACCGCATATACCGCTTACTTTAACTCCTTCTTTGGGGAGAGCATCGTGTTTATTATGCTGATCTTTGTGTTCGCCTCAGGGCTGCTCATCTATCGCAATCGATACAATGACTATGTCATGATGGGTGTGCTGTTGGCCAGCGGACTGCTGTTGACGACAAGTAAACAACAGAATGCGCCTCTCGGCATCATTCTCGGCATATTTGGCATCTTCCTCATCTTTATTCGGAAAGGAAGAACATTCCGGGTATTGATGTCTTCAACGCTCGTGCTTTTGCTTCTGGCTGGTATTGGCACCTACACGCTTATACCGAAGGAGTTCGTGAACATCAACCAATATCATGCGATGACGCGGGGGATATTGATGGGATCCGATGATCCGGAATCTACATTGGAACAATTCAATATGGACAAGCAGTACGCCATACTGAACAAAAGTATTTATTACGAGCTGTACACAACAGTAGATGTAGATTCTGAAATTCTAGAGAATCAGTTCTACAACAAATACGGATTTGTATCGATTCTTGGCTATTATGTAACTCATCCTTCTAAAGCTATCGACATGCTGGATTTGGCGGCCAAGAGCGCATTCAAAATTCGTCCTCCGGCAATGGGGAATTATGAAATATCGGTTGGAAAGCCATTCCGTGCGCAGACGACGTTTTTCTCCGGCTACAGTATCCTGAAGGCAAAAATGGCACCGAAAACATTCGGCTTTGTGATTTTGTGGATTGTGCTTATTGCCGGATTGTACATGCCTTCCTTTGTTGCGGCTGCAAGGGCCAAGCAAATACGGCGCATGATCCGATTCTCCTTTATCTTTATCATGATTTTGATGGGATTGTCGGGAATTGCGGTGTCCATTATTGGTGCGGGGGATGCCGATTTGGCGAAGCATGAATTTGTGTTTACGGCGGTGTTCGACCTTGTCACGTTTGTAACGGTGTCTGACGCCATACGCAGACGCTTATGGAGCAGGCAGGATGAAGATTCTGCACTGCTTACTTCTGATACCGGCACTCATGCACATGAGGGGGCCAAGGTGGTGATGTAACGTGATCCAAAGGAAATTATTTGTATACATGCTTGCATTGCTGCTACTGCTTGGGTGTGGGATGCCTATGACCATTCACGCAGCAGAGCAAGCGGCCTCTAAGGTGCTGCTCATCTACGATAGCTTGGACAAAGGGACAACGAGAGAGGGAAATGTCGAGGCAATGCAGCGCCTGCTGGCATCCTATGGCGTGCAGGTTACGCTCGTTCGTTCTGACCATTATCAGCGGGGGCAGATGGACGCTTATGCGAAGGTGATAGGGATTCACAATCTGACTGATCTGAATGAATCGAATCAGGATTTTCTTCAGGATGTCGAACAGTATCGAGGGGACTACTTGCACATTGGTACGAGAGTCCCTGCAGCGGTGACCGCAAGCTTAGAGCTTCGCGTTCACAGTGGAGTGCCTGGCCCAATTCGAATCGCTATTAATCGCCTGGTTCAAGATGCAATTCGTACCGAGCAAGTGACCATTATCGAGCATGCAGCGGGTACTCATTACGGGAGCCTGAGCCCAGCAGGCGCTCCGTCCGAGTTCCCTTATGGAGTGCGAAACGGCCGCTACGGTTATGCAGCTTATTTCGAGCGGGGCAATATCAGTGAACTGGCAATGTCGCATTTGTTGAAGGACTGGCTGGGCAATGCAGAAGAGGCGCGCAGCTACGTTATTTTCAAGGAAGTATATCCGTTCTCCGACCTGCAGCTGCTGGAGCGGCTTGCCGACCGGATGTACGAGGCGGGAATTCCGTTCATCGCAAGTGTGCAGCCGGTATTCATGAATACCGATTATCCGGCAATGAAGCGATATATGGAAACACTGAAATATGTTCAATCCCGCAATGGAAGCATTATTGCAAATGCTCCAGTCGTAGCCTCAACGGTCAATCTAAGCGATACGACATTAAAGGGGAAGATGGAAGGGTTCATTGACGTGCTTGCAGACTATGGGATTGCACCATTGGGACTTGGAGCGGACTTCTATTGGACCTATGACCAAAGATATGCGGAAGAGGGCATGAGCTTTACGGACTCGGTCGTGTTGTTTCCAAATAAGACGTTGAAGTACAGAATTCAGACGAATGAGTCCAAGGCATTCCCGTTCTCCGCATTCAGCATGCAGCCTGGATTTTTAGAGCAATTCGGTCATTCCGGAACTTTCATGCCTGCAATGCCTATGAATACCGCATTAACCTTTGACTTTCCCGATACAGAAGAGAAGCTGGACGACATCATAGAGCAATTGCAGAGCAGCTGGATAACATTTTCTGATTATAAACACGCCTCCCATACCGTTCGTACCCCCAACAGCATCATTATGTCTCGGAGCGGTAGTGTGACCATTAACGGACAGGGTGTAAACTTGGATGTCGTGATCAAGAAGGTAAGCTCGGATTATGTATATAAGGAAAAAGAAGTGAAGAGCTTCGAGACGTTGTTCAATGTACAGAACAAAATTTTTATTGTCATTATCGTACTGACGCTTATTGCATTCACAGGGTTTCTCATCGTGGGTAAACGACTGTACAAGCGCAAATATTACAAATAAGGAGATAGCCATGACGACTGCAGATATTTTAATGCTCATAGCGGTTATCTGTATTTGGTCGCTCTTGCTCGTCAACGTCGTCCTGATCATTGCAGGATACTTGTACTACATCAAGATCGAGAACGAGGAAGTGCCGGAAATTAAGGGCGAGGCGCCATTCGTCTCCATCATGGTGCCCGCCCATAATGAAGGGAAGGTCATCACGAAGACGGTGGAGTCGCTATTGGCGCTGGATTATCCTCATGATCGATACGAGATTATCGTTATCAATGATAATTCATCGGATAACAGCAGCGAGCTGCTGGGCAATTTGCAGCGCAAGCATGACGGCCGCAATCTGATTATCATCAACACGGATGCGGTGACAGGTGGGAAAGGCAAATCTAACGCGCTTAATATCGGATTCAAGCAGAGCCGAGGCGAATTGATTGCCATCTACGACGCAGACAATACGCCAGAGAAGACGGCTCTACGCTATCTGGTAGCAGAGATTACGAACGACGATACACTCGGTGCGGTTATCGGCAAGTTCCGTACCCGCAACCGCAACACGAACCTGCTTACGCGCTTTATTAACATCGAGACGCTGTCATTCCAATGGATGGCTCAGGCAGGACGATGGAAGCTATTCAAGCTGTGCACGATTCCGGGGACGAACTTCATTATGCGGCGGAGTATCGTGGAGAGCATAGGCGGCTGGGACGTGAAGGCGATTGCGGAGGATACGGAAATTAGCTTTCGCATTTACATGATGGGTTATCGAATTAAGTTCCAGCCGAAATCTGTAACATGGGAGCAAGAGCCGCAGACGGTAAAGGTATGGTTCAAGCAGCGAACACGCTGGGCGAAGGGGAATATTTACGTCATCATCAAAAACATCCCGCTGCTTTTTGACCGCAAGGCAAGAAATATCCGTTTTGATATCCTATATTTTTTATCGATTTACTTTTTGCTGCTTACCTCATTGGTCATGTCCGACATCTTGCTCATCTTACATGCTTTAGGCTACGTACATACGACGATAGCTGGCTTCAGTTCCTTCTTATGGCTGCTGGCCATCACGCTGTTCATCTTAGGTACCTATATTACGTTGATCACGGAAAAAGGGGAGATGGTGCTCTCCAATCTGTGGATCATTATGCTGATGTATGTATCGTATTGCCAGATGTGGATGGTCGTAGCCGCTTATGGGCTCTATAACTATGTGAAGGATTTATTATTCAAGCGAGAAGTCAAATGGTACAAAACTGAACGTTTTTAGAAGGTCGATTTTGATCACGCAGTATCTCAGGAAGTAACTCGGCATCGAATCTTGCATTCACTCTCGAAGTCCGCTGCTCATGTAGTTCGCCCTACATTCCGCTGCTCCTTACAAGTTTTGCAAAGCAAAACTCTCTTCGGAAGCATCGGCTTCGAGTTCAAGCAACCTTCTCGGTGCTGAAAATCGACCATTTTGATCACGCAGTATTTCGACCATTTGATCAGGCATTTATATAGGAACTCGTTCGATTACGGAATACTCATTTATAAGAAAAGACAGGAGAGAAGCTTGTGAATAAACGGTGGATCGTAGTCGGCATGACTTGCTTGTCCTTGTTATTCGGACAGCTTGGACAGGCCTCGGCAGCTGTGGCTCCCGCATTGGGCTCTGCTCAACTGAGTACGTATGAAGAGACATTTTCAAGTGCGGACACATCTTTGTCCGGGATTATGTCCTCCAGACAGTTCAACTTCCAGACTGAGGAGTATTGGAAGGTTGATGAAGTTAAGATTCATGTAGATTATAAGGCGTCGCCTTTGACGAAAAGAGAACGGTCAAGCGTGACGCTGTCATTGAACGGGAAAAAGTTTCATTCCTTTCGTCCTGACGTCAGCAATGATCCAAAGCGTCGCCTTACGGTATCCGTTCCGAAGGAACTGCTGGTGAAAGGGAATAACACGCTGACGATCGAAGGTTATATTGTCACTACGGATGCAAATCAAATTTGTATGCCGTCGGAGAAGCGTGACAACTGGCTGCAGCTGTTTGCGACGTCAGGCGCCTCCATTCGATATACGAGTGAGGCGATTAAGCCGAGCATTCGCGATTTTAACCGTCATTTTATAGGCATGGATACGGTTAGTGATGAACGTAACGCGATAGCGATCCCGAAGAATAGCAAGCCAGCTGAACTGGAGGCTGCCGTATATGCATTATCAGGATTCGCGAAGCAAAATCGACTGAAGCAAAAACAAATTCCGATGTATGCATTCGATGCTGATGCCTTGAAGGGGAAAACAGCAGTTGTGGCTGTGGCATTGTACGATCAACTGCCGGAGGCTTGGAAGAGTGAGCTGGGCAATGTAGATGTCGCGCAAGCTGCGGTGATCCGCGTGATTCGGACGGGTACACAGCCTACTCTTGTCGTTACTTCTCAGGATCCTGCCATGCTGGTGAAGGCAGGACGATTGCTGGCAAATCAAGAGCTGGTCAAGCAGTTGGACGGGGATACGAAAATGGTATCGGGCGATACGGATGTTACGACACCTGAAGTCACCATTAGCAGGGACATGAAGCTTACGGACAATGGCGATAAGCTGAAAGGCTGGATGCATCAAGAGAAATCATACTTCATATCGCTTCCGGCCAACCGCACGATTGCCGAGGCGAGCAAAATCCACCTGGACATGCGGTATGCGACCAATCTTGATTTTGATCGCTCCATGGTTACGGTGCTCATTAACAACACGCCAATCGGCAGCAAGAAGCTGAATATGGATTTAGCCAACAAGGATACATTAACCCTGCCGATTCCGAAAAATTTAGATGTAACGGGTAACTTTACAGTCACGGTTGCATTTGATTTGGAGCTTCGGAATGTTGTGTGCATGGAGCCGCAGGATGAGATGCCCTGGGCATTCATTACGAAGGATTCGGTACTGCAGCTGAAAACGAAAGATAAGACAGAGCTGCTGTTCGACAGCTATCCGAACCCATTCCTTCGTGACGGCAGCTTCAATCAAGTTGCGGTTGTGATGCCGAAAAATCCAGATATGTATACGTATCAGTCGCTGGCGAATGTGTTCAATCTTCTTGGCCAATATGCGGAGGGCAATGCAGGCGAAGTCCGGTTCTTTGAGGATAGCGCAGCTGCTTCTGACTTGAAGGCCCATAACGTGATCGCAATTGGCAGCTATAACAATAATAAAGTCATTCGGGATAATAATGATAAATTGTATTTTAAATATGGAGCAAACGGAGAAGGGTTTACCTCCAATGAAAAGATGAGCGTGGACGCGGATTACGGCAAACGTTTAGGTACGCTTCAGATCATCGAATCTCCGTTTGAAGCAGGCCGAGGCTTGCTTGCTATTAGTGGACCGAGCACCGAATATGATTATTTGGCCTCCAAACTGCTCGCCAGTGATAATGCGAAGTGGAGAATATATGGAGATGGCGTAGCCACGAACAAGGACGGCGACATCCACGCCTTCCGCTTCAAGAAGCAGGCGGAACAGCAATCTTCCTCGATTGTGGAGCAGGTTCTGCAGCGTGGGGACGTTCTGGGCTTCATGGTGGCCGCAATGCTTATCGGCTTGCTCGTGCTCGTATCCCTCATTTTCATGATTCGCAAATACCGCAAGAAACGGGGGGCTGGCGATGAAACGGAATCAAAGTAGTCTCCTGTCGGACGGCGCCTTCTTGCTATGGTTTTTGCTGAGCTTCGTATGCATTGCATTTACGGTGGGTGAGCCGAATCGCTACATCCTGAACATAATTTTGCTGAATGTGGCCTTTCTTATCGCGATCGTTACGTACTTTACGAGTGTGACAACGGGGTTAGTTCTGAATATTGTGTTCCTGTTCGGATACGGGACGTTTACGTTGTATCAGACTGTCGTGGAAGGTGGGGTCGTTGGGGCTCATAATTATTTCTGGCTTATCATGACGCCAGCCTTTACCGTAGTTAGTGCCATGCTTACACTCGGCAATCGAAGATTGCAGACGGAGAACGAACAGCTGAAACGGATAAATGCATCTCTGGCGACGATGGACGAAAGCACGGACTTGAAAAATAGCCGCTCGTTCCAAAAAGATGCCAAGGTATTTATGGCTCTCTCTACGCGTTATCATATTCCGCTGACGCTGCTTGTCGTGCAAGTGAGATATTGGGACGAGCTGAAGCGAATGGTAAGCGAGGAGCAAATGTCGGAAATGATCTATGGTGTGTCCAAGCTTAGTGAGACAAGCATACGTATGAATGACTCGCTATACATGCTGAATACGGATAATCCGACATGGGGCCTGCTGTTGTTTACCGACCGTGACGGCGCCAATGTGGTCATCGAGCGGTTGAAGGAGAAAGTTGCCTCCTTCAATGACGTAGAATTGGCTGGCAAATACAAGATCGAGCTGAATCTTACCGTGGGAGCCTTGGAATATTCTCCTGAGACGGTATCCACGCCGCTGGAATTCATAACGCAAGCAAGAAAGCAGATGGAGTACGATGTATAAAGGGATCAGAAAGCCATAGGGGCATCCGGCCTTGGATCAAATCCATCCACCGTAGTCAGGTGGATGGATTTTTTATTATTCTCCGTTCTGTCCCTCGTTGTCAGTGTTTCTAGCCCATTCATCTATCCATTGAATGGCAGCCATCCGCTCCTTCCAGGTTCGCGTCAATATGCGCTGCAAAAGAATTGAACGGCTTGCCGATACTGTCCTTGCTGCGATCCATGCTTCAAGCGGGCAACGGTATAGGGCGCTCAGTAACAATCGTTCAGGTGGTGTCCAAGGCTTCACTTGCCCATATCCCTGCAATAGGGCCTCTATGTGGGCAAGGTTGAAATGAGTGGTGTTGAACAATGTTTTCGTAATCTCATAATAAGCAGAATCGATTCTTACTTGATCCCAGTCGATGAGATAAAGTCCGTTCGGGCTCATAATGACATTCGGCGAAGTGATATCACCATGAATTAATGTGGGATGATAGGTTTCCTCGTTAAGGAGCTGTTGTACTTCCATGTTGTTGATGATGCCTTGCGCTTCAGCAGCAAGCTCTGTACATTGCGTGCCGTATGTCCTGAACCAGGATGCTCTGTTTCTGCTCCTGCGCAGTGCCGGAAGCTGGCGGCGAAATGCAGCGTCTTGCTGGAATAGATGCTGAATTACCTTATGCGTAACTAGAGGTGTTGGAGGGAGAATTCCTTGGCAGCAAGTATGAAGTACAGCTAAGGCCCTGCCCAACTGCTCGAAGTCCTGAGCATGCTGTGGTCGATTCCCCTCTACCCATTCCATCATGTAGTACGGCCTGCCACGGCGGCTCACCCACATTCTCCCGGTCGATGTGTACAGCCAACGGGGGAGATGAGGATAGCTCTGTTCCTGAAGCATCTTCACATAAGCCGAAATTCGGATCATTTGCTGCTTCGTCGTCAGCTTGGTTATCACCTTGGATTTATAAAAGGGTTTAATGGCGAATATCCCTTCCTCTGTAGAAGCCCGGTATGCTGCCGTGGATTTATACAGGGAACGATATGGTTTAACTCTCCTTAGATGCAACCCATACTGCCTCGTAATCGTATGAAATTGAAACTTAGATAACCGACGAGCCACTTCTTCGATGTCCCCCTGTCCTTATACATTTCACGCAAGGAATGTCTATCGTCAGTGTATTCAAGGAAATAGGAGTGGACACAGGCGAGTGTGCCTTGCGATTGGCGCTCTCTTGAAGATTGTTCAGTAAATGTTCAGCAAGCTGGAATATAATGTTGGATAATGAGATTCCGAGGTGGAGTATGGAGACACGAAAAGGCAGAATGTTATTGACTGCGGTGACTTTGCTAGCGGCATTGTCGCTGCATATGTATTTGTCGCTAAATGGTCTAAATCATTATTTGGTCGTGGTCATGTCAGCTTTGGCCCTGTTATTCTCGTGGCAAGTTGGCAAGTACATCGATCGATTACGATACGAACGTGATACGGATCCGTTAACGAGGACACACACCCGACCAGCAGCATTGCGCCTGTTCCGTGCCATGTCTAAGAAATCAATTAAAGCCAATCACAAAGTGGCTGTCTATTTCATCGACATCGATAACTTTAAGACGATTAACGATAGTTATGGTCATCATGTTGGTGACACGATGTTGAAGAAAGTAAGCAGTCAGCTGCTGCAAATGAAAATCCGCGGCAAGCGGGTTGCGCGCTGGGGCGGAGATGAGTTCGTTATTATGGTTCCTTGTGAGGATGATAAGGAAGTGCATAATGTTCAGCATACCTTGCTATCCCACATTCAGCTTCCGACGAGTTACCAGCAGACACCGTTGTCTATCTCCATAGGCTGCTCAACATTCCCAAGTCAAGGCATAAGTCTGAATGAACTGGTGGACATTGCGGATCAGCAGATGCTATGGAATAAGCGCCAGAGCAAGTCGGATGCCCATCGGAAGCGAACTGCGACTCTATCAAATGGACATTGCGAAGAGGCGTCATCACGCCGATGTGTAATGGAAAAATAGTGAAACAACAGACGGTGTTCCTCGTATTGTCTTCTACACGACATCGACCTCGCTTGGTGGGCAAGCATGTTCACAAGCGATACGGAGCAATGGAGGGGCAATCAGTTGGAGAAGACAAAACTAGTCCGTATCTTTGATAAGCAGGCGGCTCAATACGATAAGCGCCGCGAAGATCCGAAGCAGCGGAAATGGAGAGAGAAACTAATCGGCAGCGCAGCAGGGGAAGTGCTTGAAATTGCAGTTGGAGCAGGAGCCAACTTCCCATACTACCCTTCAGGTGTGAGTATTACCGCTACTGACTTCAGTGAGGGTATGCTGGATAAGGCGAGGAAGGCGGCGGAACATTACCGGTTGAATGTCAATTTCATATGCTCGGATACGGAAGAATTGAATTTCCCTGAGCAATCTTTCGATACGGTTATCTCCACGCTATCCATGTGCAGCTACCAGAATCCGATGATGGTGCTGCGCAACATGCGTCGCTGGTGCAAACCCGACGGCAAGCTGCTGCTAATGGAGCATGGGATCAGCTCGAAGGCGGCTGTATCTGCGGTGCAGAAGACGCTCAATCCACTGCTATATCGCTTTACGGGCTGCCATCATACACGCAGCATCATGGATATGATTCGCGGCGCGGACATCAAGATTGAACGGGAAGAGAGTTACTGGCTCGATATGTTGCACGTTGTGTGGGCGAGACCGTAGCAGCATCGAGGGGTGGTCTTGATTCGTGATACTTCTTAACCTTAAAATAGAGACAGCCTGTTATCCTTAAAGGGATCAGGCTGTCTTTCTTGTTGATCGGACTGCAAGCTATGCTGTCCATCATTTCAGTATTAATTCAATCATGCCGCAAAGCTTCTACAGGCTTCAAGGAAGCTGCTTTGTTGGCAGGGAATATGCCGAACACGATGCCGATGATCGCGGAGAAAGCAAATGCGTAGATGACGATATCGACTTGGATGGCGGTAGCAACGGACAAGAAATGGGTCATGGCAAAACAGGCGCCATAGGCGAGCCCAATCCCAGTCAATCCGCCCAGTCCACTAAGAACAACCGATTCAATGAGAAATTGCAGTAAAATATCGCGTTTCTTGGCACCGAGCGATTTGCGAATGCCGATTTCCCGCGTACGCTCCGTGACAGATACCAGCATGATATTCATTATCCCAATTCCCCCGATAATGAGGGAGATGCCAGCGACACCTGCCATCATTGTTGACAGCGTCTTCGTGATCGAGCTCATCGTCTCCTTGACATCCTGCTGGTTGAAAATATTGAAGCTGTTCGTATTGCCGCGGAACAGCTTCGTCAGCTTCTCATTCAGCTGGTCGACGACCACGCTCATGCGTTCTTCCTGAGCAACCTTAATGTTGACGGAGCGAACGCCGGCCGATTGAAACATTCGCTGCGCCGTTGTAATAGGGATGAGAACCTTCTCGTCATTCGATCCGCCGAGCGAGCTTCCCTTAGACTCCAGCACGCCCACGACTTTGAATCGAGCGCCATCGAGCAGTATCGTTTGCCCGATGGGATCTGCTCCCTTGAATAATTCATCTGCCGTATCTACGCCAAGCAGGGCCACTCGGGAATAGCCTGTGACGTCAAGCGGCACGATATAGCGTCCGCTCTGATTTTTGAAGTCCTTCACCTGCTCATATTCTGGTGTAATGCCTTCTACAGTCACGGATGCAGATTCGGTCGTCCCGTTCTTGACGGTCGCACTCCCAGATACGATAGGAGCCAAGCCCTCGATATCCGGTATATCATCTGCGAGATGGATGGCATCCTCCAAAGTTAATGTCGTTTGGCTGCCTCGACCCATAATGTTCACGGACAACTGATTCGTTCCCAGGCTTTGCAGGGATTGCTCGACTGCATTGGAAGAGCCTTGGCCCATGGCCATTAAGGAAATAACGGTAGCTACACCAATTAATATCCCCAGCATAGATAGGAAGGTGCGCAGCTTATTGGAACGGATACTGTGCCATGACATTTTGAATCCTTGCGACAGCTTCACGCCCATTCCCCCTTTCTTCGGTCAGGATGCCGTCATTCATGAAGACAACCCTCTTCGCTCGAGCAGCGACCTCCATGTCGTGAGTGATGAGCACGATCGTATGTCCTTCTTGATTGAGCTTATCGATCAGTTCGAGCACCTCGTGTCCCGTCTTCGTATCCAATGCCCCAGTTGGTTCATCTGCAAGCAGGATGGGAGGGTGTGCGGCCAATGCGCGAGCGATGGCTACTCGCTGCTGCTGCCCGCCGGATAGCTCGCTTGGCCGATGCCCAATCCTATCCTCCAAGCCCACCTGCTGCAGTGCCTGCAGTGCTGCTTCCCGTCTCTCTTTATTGCTTAATCCACGGTAGATGAGAGGCAGCTCAACATTTTCAATGGCAGTCAGCTTAGGGAGCAGGTGGAAACTTTGAAAGATAAATCCGATCTTATGATTGCGAATGTCTGCAAGCTTGTTGTCGCTCAGGCGGCTTACTTCTACTCCATCCAGCGTATAACTTCCTTCACTTGGCGTATCCAGACAGCCAATGACGTTCATCAACGTCGACTTCCCTGATCCAGAAGGGCCAATAATGGCTACAAAATCGCCATACTGAATATCGAGATTGACGCCTTGGAGAATATTGACCTCTTCCGATCCCATTCGATATGACTTCTTAACGTTACAAATGGAGATGATGCTTTGATTATTAGACATGTTTGCCATGACATTGGCAGTATTGGCAAGCTGCTTCATTGGCGACCGCCTCTGCTTCCCATCGAGCCGCCCTGGAAGCTCGCTCCCCCAGGGAACCCACCACCGCCAAAGCCCATTCCATTCTGGCGCTGTCTTTGCTCGGTGGTACTGCTACCGCTGCCTGCCTTGCCTTGTGGGGTGGCAATTAAGACAGCATCACCAGCTTGAAGCCCGGATGTGATTTCGGCATAAGTGTCGTTGCTAATCCCAACGACGACTTCCTTAAGTGTGCCGCCCATTGCTTGTCCCATACCCACACGTCCATTGTTTCTTGTATTCCCATTGCCTGCATTCCGCTGATTGATCGCCTTGCTATCTTGCTTATCTGCTCCTTCGGCGTTGTCTTGTCCGCGAGTAGTATCCTTGCCATCGTTCGTCGTGGTGGGGGGACTCTCAGCATCGCTAGGCACACGCACAAAATGCTTGCTGCCCATCGCGATAACAGCGTCGACGGGAACGAGCACGACATCCTTCTTAGACTGGGTAACGATTTCCGCTTGACCGGACATGCCGGCGAGGACGCCATCCGGCTTGGTTAGGCTGATGCCGACCTCATAAGTAGCGACACCATTGTTGCTGTTGCCCTCTTTTCCAATTGAAGTGATTTTTCCAGTAAATTGTTGGTTGGGGAAGGCATTGAGTGTAACTTGCGCTGACTGTCCGGATTGAATCGATGGAATATCGAGCTCGTCAGCTGACATGATAAATTCGAGTTTGGTATAGTCGGCGATGACCGCGACTACGGTATTTTCATTCACATCATTGCCTGTTTCAATCTGGCTCTCCTTAATTGTCCCTGCAGTTGGAGCAACTACATCGTGATTCTCTGCTTCTTCGGCCTGGAGGCTGGCGAGTGTAGATTCATTTTGCTCGATTTCCAAGTCGAGGGATTCCATGTTCACCTGAATGGACTCCCGGTTCTCCTCAGGTGCCTCCTTGTACTGCTTCTGAAGCTGCTGCATTTGCAATTGCTGCTTTTTAAGCGACAACTCCGTTTGCTTGATTCGCTCTGAGTTGTCTGTCTTTTTGAATACAACAAGCGTCTGGCCTTTTTTTACTTGATCACCTACTTTGAAGTTGATTTTGCTGATCGTACCTTTATAGCCAGCCTTGACGTTGTTCACCTCCGACACGCTAACGGCTCCAGATCCGGATACCTTTGTTTCCATGTTCCCCTTACTTGCTTGTACGGTTCTTGTTGGCAAATTAGCAGCTGAAGGCTGTTCTGCCGGCCGCTGGGTCAAATACACAGCGGTGGCTGCACCTGCTACAAGCAGAATCCCTGCCACATACACCCATTTCTTCATCGTCTCTATCCACCTTTACCGGTTCTGTTGGGCATTCAATCGTTGTGCCCGCTGAACTTAGGGTACTTACCATAGATGAATGGTCCATTAAAGCACACTGAGTAAAAACTGAGCATTAGCTGAATAAACGCTGAAAGTGGAATAACAGACTACATTGTGGAGGAAGTGGAGCGGCTAGAAGCTGCCAATAAAGCAGGGGGTAATGTAGTGATGAGCCTCATTTTCATTTTCACAGTGAGATCAGTATAATAGAGCCTATATTTCAATGCAGACATCGAGGGGGCATCATGGCAAAACGAAAGTGGATCATAGGCCTGATCGTCCTTGCAGCTATATTCGGTTATGTGATTGTTCGATTCTTGTCTTCCACACTTGCAATCGAACGTCTAGTTGGGCAGCTGGAGACGGGTACAGACGCAGGGCAGCAGCAATCGCTTAAGCATGTGGTGCTCATTGCCCAAGAGCTGGATAATCCCTTCTGGAGCACGGTGGAGCAGGGGGCGAAGGAAGCAGCTGCACAGCGGGATATGGAAATCGAATATACCGGACCCATACGCATTAACCCGTCGGAGCAGATGAGGTTGCTGGCCAAGGCCATTGCCTCCAAGCCGGATGCCATTTTGACACAGGGAATCAATGAGCCACGATACGATGAACTCGTAGGCAGAGCAATGGATCAAGGCATTCCGGTTATAACGGTGGATTCCGATGCACCGGACAGCAGACGGTTCGCTTATGTCGGAACAGATAATCGGGCGGCTGGTGTACAAATGGGTGAATTGGTCGTTCATGGCTCAGCATACAAAGGGAAAATAGGCATCATCTTAGGCAGCGAACTGGCTGACAATCAACGGAAGCGGCTGGAGGGATTCAGATCCATCATCGATAAGGCTTCAGGCTATGAGATCGTAGACGTGCGTTCATCGAATATATCTCGCATCGAGGCAGCGAAGCAGACGAAGCTTATGCTGAGCGAGCATCCGGATATACGAACGATTATCGGGTTTAGTGCGTGGGATGCCGCAGGGATTGTAGAGGGATTGCAAGCTGCGAATAAGGGGAAGATTAACGTATTTGGCTTCGATGATGTAGAGGCAACTAGGCGTGCGATTGCTCACGGAGACATCGTAGCAACGCTCGTGCAGCAGCCAAGGGAGATTGGCGCCGAAGCAGTATCCATTCTGCAGCAAATTTTTGCGGGCGAGCCGTACGCAGCAACTCAATATACAAGTACTAAGGTTTTGGAACAATGATGAATATACGGAAAAAGCTATTGATTTTCATTCCGGCGCTGCTCGTCTTGAGCAATGGCGTCTCCTTTTTCGTCTTCCAGAGTGGAAGAACCGTACAGCAAAGCTATAATGTCATGCTGGAGCGGGTATTGATGTACAGGCAAATTGCAACCCAAACCGACAGCAATCTGCGTGCCTTGAACATCTATTTGTTAGATCAAAGCGATCGATCGCGCGAAGAGTATCTTCGTGAGGCTCATAGTCTGAAGTTGATGAGAGATCAATTGACGGAGCAAAAAACGAATGCTCCATCCGCCGGAGCGGACGTGCGTAATTATCGCAATCTGCTGAACACGTATATCGAAGAGGAAGCAGGTGTGCTAAAGGCGTGGGGGGAACCGAGCTCTCTGCGTTATGTGCCGCTGTATGAGGAACTGGAAGCGACGGCAGGGTTCATCCGAGAAGAAGGGCATCAATTGATTGATGCGGAGCTTCGTTATTATCAGCCCTTCTACCGGCAGATCTTCACGCACACAGAAGCGATGAATCGATGGGGAATCGGACTTTTTATTATCAATACGCTGCTAAGTATCATGCTTGCCTATTGGCTATCGCTAGGCATTACCGAGCCAATTAAGAAGCTGGTTCATGCAGCGAGAGCAATTTCCCGCGGCAACTTGCAGACGAAGCCTCCACAAGTGGAGGGCAGCAGTGAAATTCGTATGCTGTCTGAAGCGTTCGGGCGCATGCAGGATGATCTTCTGCAGTTGATTGAGAAGGATAAGGCGAACTTGGAGAAGGATCGGCTCGTGAAGGAATTGGAGCTCAAGGCGCTGCAAAATCAAATGAACCCGCACTTTCTGTTCAACTCTCTTAATGTGCTTGCCAAGCTTGCCTTGTTAGAAGGTGCGGAACGAACTAGCGATTTAACTGTGTCGATGTCTAACTTGCTCCGCTATAATCTGCGCAAGCTGGATCAGCCTGTACCGCTCCGAGATGAAGTGGAGCAAGCAAAGGAGTATTTCACGATTCAGCAGGCTAGATTCCGTGATCGAATCCAGTTTGTTACCCACATTGATGAAGCAGCCTTGGACGTGCTCGTTCCTGTGCTTACCCTGCAGCCGATTTTGGAAAATGTATTTGTTCATGGCATTGAAGGCATGGAAATAGGAGCGGTTGTAACCTTGTCCATTGAACGTGTACCGAGCGAGGTGCGAATCTCGATTGCAGACAATGGCAGCGGCATGACGGAAGAGACGCGCAGCGCCCTGCTTCGCATGGATGCAGAACCAGCAGATTCCCGATCAGGGGGACAATCTACAGGACTTGGAACGTACAATGTATTTAGACGATTAGAACTGTACTATGGCAGAACCGATCTGGTGGATATTCAGAGCGAGCCCGGAGGGGGCACAACCGTATTGATTCGAATACCGGACAAGGAGAATCACAAGGGGCAACAGGATATTGGCAGGATAATGAATCCTCGATAATTGGAGGTATCCTTACTAACATGTGAATCAGAAAGGAGGGAGAACATGTATCGATTGCTAATTGCTGATGATGAGGCATTAGAGCGGGAGGGCTTGGAGTGGATTATTACGAAAATGATGCCGGATACCTTCGAAGTTATTCATGCAGACAATGGTCGTACAGCAATTCAGAAGGCTGACGAGCATCGCCCTCATATCGTCATGATGGATGTCCGAATGCCAGGCATACAGGGATTGGATGCCCTGAAGGAGATTAAGGAACGCCATCCACTCGTCAAAATGGTGCTCGTTACTGCGTATGAATATTTCGATTACGCGCAGCAGGCACTTTCTCTTGGAGTGAAGGAATACTTGGTGAAGCCCGCAAAGCGAGATCAAATTGTAGCTGTACTACAGCGTCTAGTTGACGAGATTCGGGATGAGTGCAGGAAGCGTGACGAGCAACTTGCCATTCGGGATAAATTTTATCAACTGCTTCCCATGGCTGAGACGGAGCTTGCCCTTGCCTTAATGGCGGATCAAGTTCATAAGGCAGACGCCTTGCAGCTTGCTGATATTTTGGAGCTGTCGCTCGATCGAGGGTATGCGCTAGTGGTTGCGATGAATGGAATGAAGTCTGCTGCGGGCCAATCATACGAAGACGAGAAGCAGCTCGCGGTCGACGTATCGAAGAGTATATTGAAGGAGCAGGTAAAGGAGAGACACAGCTGGATCGTCAGTCCGATTGTGCATGAACATATGGCTGTTTTTATTTTGGGCAAGGGAACGGCAGAGGCTGGTTCTATGCAAGAGGAAGTGCAGGGCATCGGATCAGAGCTTATCGCAGCTTTGCGCAGACAATGCGGTCTTGAAGTTACGGTCGGAGTTGGGACGCTTCAGCGGCACGTTGAAGGAATACGGCGTTCCTATTATGAAGCAGTGTTTGCCTCGACGTATCCAAGTTCGTGGGGGAGTCTATGCCGATTCGAGGAACTGCAACTGCCTGCAAGTAATGCTTCTTGGCTGCCTGATGATCGGGTTGAACGAGGAACATCTGCTGAGGGAGCGTATGTAGAGCATGCAATTAAGCGTATCCGGGAGGAACGTGAACAGCAGACATGGAATGTAGTCGATCGTGCTGCTGCATACATCGTAGAGCGATATCAGGAAGAATTGTCTTTGGAGGAAGTAGCGGACCATGTCCACTTGAATCCGCATTATTTCAGCAAAGTATTCAAGCAGCAGACAGGAGAAACGTTCATTGATTATGTCACGCGGCTGCGGATTGATAAAGCGAAGGCACTCATCTTGGATGGGCAATTCAGCCTGAAGGAAGTGTGCTATATGGTCGGCTACAAAGATCCGAACTACTTCAGCCGTGTGTTCAAGAAGGTAACGGGCGTAACGCCAACCGAATATCGAAGTACGGAGAACTAAGTCCATGCCCATATGTCGGCATGGACTTTTTTGTCCTCCAAGACAAGAATGTGCTAGTTTGTGGCCAATGTTTGGAATCCGTGCGAGCAGGGAACGATATTATGCTGATGATCCGCAAAGAAGTGAAGGGTTTCATCGTCATGATCGGACAAGCTGAATGTTATAATGAAGCTCCAGTCTTCATTGATTTTACTCAAAGGGGTATAAAATTATGAGTACGCAACAAGGCGAACACAATCAAATAAATATGAAGTATGTTACGCTCGTATCGATTGTAGCCGCACTCGGAGGCTTGCTGTTTGGATTTGACACTGCTGTTGTCTCTGGTGCAATCGGTTTCATGAAAGAGAAGTTCGGTCTGTCCGAATTTCAAGTCGGCTGGGCAGTATCCAGCTTAATTGTAGGATGTATCGTCGGGGCGGCAAGCACAGGCATACTGGCTGACAAGTTCGGCCGAAAAAAGGTGCTTATCGCAGCTGCACTGCTGTTCATTGTTGGTACAGCAGGTTCTGCAATTCCAGCAACATTCTCGGGTTATATCAGTGCTCGCATTGTTGGTGGTCTCGGAATTGGTATTACATCTACACTCTGCCCGCTCTATAATGCGGAGATCGCGCCTGCGAAGTATCGAGGCCGACTCGTTGCTTTGAATCAGCTAGCGGTTGTAACAGGTATTTTCCTCGTCTATTTTGTTAACTTGGGCATCGCTGGCGCAGGTGATCACGCTTGGGGCGTGGAGAATGCATGGCGCTGGATGTTCGGTGTAGGAGTTATTCCGGGCGTACTGTTCTTGGTTCTCCTGTTCTTCGTACCAGAGAGTCCAAGATGGTTGATTACCCAGGGGCGGGCAGCCGAGTCTCTGCCAATCCTATGCAAAATCCACGGCGATGAGCTGGCACGCAAAGAAGTATTGGACATTAAGGAAACGTTCAAGCATGAAAAGGGTTCGCTCTCGGATCTATTCAAGCCAGGTCTTCGTTTGGCACTCATTGTTGGTGTCGTGCTGGCCGTGCTTCAGCAGGTAACAGGTATTAACGCAGTTATGTATTATGCACCGGAAATCTTCAAGCAAGCAGGTGCTGGAACGAATGGTGCATTGATTCAAACGATTCTCGTCGGTTTCATCAACTTCGTGTTCACGATTCTGGCATTGTGGTTGATCGACAAGGTCGGCCGTAAGGCATTATTGATCGTCGGATCATCCCTGATGGCGATATGCTTGCTTGTGATCGGGTTTGCGTTCCATACAGGTCATACCTCTGGAATGCTGGTGCTTATCTGTATTCTGGTGTACGTTGCTGCCTTTGCGATATCGCTTGGTCCAGTAGTCTGGGTCGTGATGTCTGAAATCTTCCCGAACCATATTCGTGGCAAGGCTACGGCGATTGCATCCATGATGCTGTGGGTAGCAGATTATATCGTGTCCCAGTCGTTCCCGCCGCTGCTTAGTTCCGCAGGGCCAGCCATTACCTTCTGGATATTCGGCATACTGGCGGTGTTCACCGTCCTCTTTAGTTGGCGTGTCGTCCCCGAGACAAAGGGGAAATCGCTGGAGGAGATCGAGAACATGTGGACGCAGTCCAAGGCTTAATCGTAGAGATTGTTGCATCTTATAGAACCACTCTGTTTTCCGCTAAGGCGGTCAACAGGGTGGTTTATTTGTTATTTGTCCATGTATAAAAGAGACGCGTTAGTCTATCTTTTGCTACTTCTTATTTCGGATTACGTTTCCTTTTACCTCGCCAATTTTTACTTCTCCGTTTCCGGACTGTGTAATCGACGCATCTTTTCCCACGTAGTTAATATCTAGGCTGCCGTCTCCGACATGTATATCCGCTGAGCCATCTATTTGATCGACCGCAATATGCCCATTGATATTATTTATGGATATATCCGAACCGATGTTGCGAACCGTGATGTCACCGTCCCGATTGTCGATTTCAAGCGAGCCGGATAGGTTTGATACTTGAATCTCACCGTTGATATTGTCAATCTTGGCGCTGGACGATACATCTGAGATGTGGATACTGCCGTCCCGATGAGCCGTAATGTCTAGTTGAAGCTGCTTCGGTACTTTGATGTCTAAGTTCACTGCTCCCGATCCCATAGCAAGGAATTGGCCCCCGAATCTCGCATCCAAGTAAGCATTCTCGTTGCGCGCTTCCAGCGCAAGCTCCAATTTGTCCATGCTGATTCCGTTGGCTATAGCTAAAGCTACGACTTCGATCTTATCCGAATCGGTGCTCCCGGAGATCTGGATTTCCCCATTTCGGTGGTCAATGATAAGCTTAGCCAGACCGCTTGCTGGCAATTCCAGTTTCTTTGTCGAGGTTTCTTCTTTCGCTCCGCAGGCTGTAATTACTAACAATAACGCTAGCAGGACAATGCTTCGTATTATCTTTATTTTGTTCATAGTTACCCTCCTTTTCCGTATAGGAAATGTTCCAAACATATTGATTTGTCATCATGAAGTGGAGTTAACCCCGCATCGGATGATGTGGTTATTCTCGAAATTCACATTTCAGACCACATCGCGCTTAACGAACAAGGGGTACGAGATTAAATGCATGATCGCGAGATGGAGCCCGATCAACACGAGGGAGAAGCCTAACGTCACCCCATCTACAGAAGGGTTCCCATATACGAACGGCGTAAGGTCAGTGTGGGAGAAGATGAAGTATTTCGTCCAGGCCCAGCCGTCCATCGCGATCGCGATAATAAATCCGGTTAGCGATACGAGCAGGGAAATCACGACAGAGAAGGTCGTGCTTCGAAAAGCGGCGGAAATCATGAAAGCAAGCGTAATTGCGATCAGCAAGAAGGGAATATTGAGCACATATTGCGCCAATAAAGCCTGCAGCATCGGAACTTCTCCTACGGTTTGATCTTTGACATAGAAATAGCTGTCCACTAATCCATCGAAGCCGAATATAAAGCCTCCAAGGAGGAGGGAAACGAGTATGCCGGCTGCGGATAACAGTAGTCCGAACAGGATGGCGGCGATGTACTTGGACAAATAAATCTTGGTTCGGCTGGCCGAACGGGTCAGCAGCAGCCTGATCGTACCAGATACAAATTCGACAGCCACGATCTCACCGGCGATAATGACGGAAATGAGCGACGCCGCAAATATGATATTTCGTACCATGCTCACTGCAAAGCTCCATGCATTAGGGCTAGGCGGAATGTCATGTTCCAAATAATATTGATTCAGCACGATATGTTGCTCGGCCTGCTTGATTTCAATTTTCAGCGCGTTCGGCTTGGCAGCTTCCTTGCGGAATTGCACGTTCTCTTGTTCGAGCTGCGCTCTCCAGTTATCGTTTGCAGCAGCACTTCCAGAAGTTTTTAAATTCACAATTTGTAGGAGCACGTACAGCAGAACGATAGCAATCATTACCCACGTACGTCTCCGTTTATAAATCTTCATGTTTTCATTGCGAATGAATGGAATCAATGTTCTTCCCCTCCCGTTATCTCCATGAACTTGTCTTCCAGCGTCTTCTTGACCGTGTGCACGCCGTACACATTAATTCCGGATGCCATGAGCTTGCGGCTAATCTCCGGGATACGCGTCTTGGCGATACGAACTTGTATGTGCCGTTGATCGGTCGTGATTTCATCGCCGGACATGATCGATTGCAGGATCTGTACCGCTAAATCCGGTCGGTCGATTTCAAATCTGACCTGCGTTCGTTCGTCATCTACCATATCCGATATCTTTTGAATGCCTACCAGCTTCCCTTTTTGTAAGATCACAACGCGGTCGCACATCATCTCCATTTCGGACATAAGGTGGCTGGAGATCATAATGCCCACGCCTTCTTTTTGCGCCAAATGCTTCAAATGGCCTCTTAGCTCGCGGATACCAGCTGGATCGAGTCCGTTCGTCGGTTCATCGAGCACAAGTAGGGAAGGCTTGTGGACGAGCACGACAGCAAGACCTAGGCGCTGCCGCATACCCAAAGAGTAGGTGGCTACTTTATCGTTGATGCTGTGCTCCAATCCGACGAGTGCAATGACTTCGCGGATTCTTGCTTCTGTCACGCCGGGCGTCATACGGGAGAAGTGAACCAAATTGTCATAGCCGGATAAATAGTTGTACAAATCCGGATGTTCCACGATTACGCCTACATGCTTCATGGCTTGTTCAAAGTGTGCATGAGCGTCCATACCGTCAATCAGCACTTGGCCTCCTGATTTGGACATGAGACCGACGATCATTCGAATCGTCGTCGTTTTCCCTGCGCCGTTCGGACCGAGAAGCCCTAAGATTTCTCCTTTTTCCATATTCAGCGTCACTTGATCGACAATCGTCTTGTTTCCTATTTTTTTCGTGAGATCACGAATTTGCAGCAGCGACAATGCCTACCACTCCTTTTATTAGCAATTGGAATGAGATATAATTTTCCGTAATCTAGCGGATCCATCTCAGCCAACCTCACCCTAACAGAACGGTTGTCATAAAGCCGAGTGACAAGGGGTAATAACCTTGTATGACAAGGGAAGCCGAGCTTGTTCAGGCAGTTTGTCACTCATTTCAATAAGGTTGAACGGAGTTGTACATATGAATTTTCTTATCAAAAATCGGTGGTCATGGCAGGACTGGACTATGCTCGCCATTCGCAGCCTCTGGGTCGTCGCCGTTATCATATTGATGTATCAGGATCAGCCTGCCTTTCCTTTTTGGCTGGTGTTTGTTCCTCTTTTGCTGTGCAATCTTGTTCCCTTTTTATTGGTAAAAGGTCGTTACTATCGATATTTGATCGCAGAGTGCTTGTTTGCTGGCGGAGTATCTTTATTTCTTGCTTACGATCTTGGCTTAACAAGACTATTCCCACCGGCTCTCTTTACGATCGCGTTCTATAGTAAGAGCCGGTTCCACTGGTGCTCGCTGCCCGTCGCAGCGACGCTGTTCGCGTTGAGCGCAGGGAATTCCGTCAACGCGTCGTTGTCACACCCTGTCATATGGCAAAGCTTATTCGATGCGCTTATCTTCTACGTGGCAAGCTATGCGCTACAAAAAGGAGCCCAAGCGATCAATGCCATCAAGCAGAAGCTTGCGCTGATCAAAGAGCAGTATACGATTTTGGAGCAGTATTCCTCGCAAATTGAAAGAATGACACTATTGGAGGAACGTTACCGTATGGCTCGCGAACTGCATGATACGATCGGTCATACCTTCACTTCCATGATTCTGGGGATGGAGACATTGAAGTCCCATATTCACTCGAGTGAGGGAGAGGCCAAGCTGCAGGGCATGCTCAAGCTGGCACGATCGGGTCTGGACGACATTCGCCGTCAGGTTCATCAGATGGATCCAATCGAGGAGGCGCTGCCTCTGGATCGATCGCTGCTTCAGATAATGGATGAATTCAAGACGAACACTGGGACTCGAGTTATATTCCGTACGATGGGCGAGCCGTACCCTGTGATGAAGCAGGCCAAGCTTGCCTTGTATCGCTGTCTACAGGAGGCGCTAACCAACGCCAGCCGGCATGGGCAGGCCAGTACGATTCAAGTTCTGCTCCAATATGATCAGGCGCAGGTGATGCTACAGGTGCAGGATAACGGCAAGGGCGATGATCATCTCCAATATGGTTTCGGTCTGACAGGCATGAAGGAGCGACTGGCCCCATTGCAAGGCAAGCTCTATATCCATTCGCAAGCGGATGCGGGCACGATGGTAACGTGTACGCTCCCGAATCCATCTCATGAAGGTGGACAGAAAATCAAAATTTTATTGGCGGACGATCAACCTTTGATCCGTGAGAGTCTGAGATTGTTGTTAGGAGAAGAACAGGATTTTGAAGTAGCGGTTGCTGGAGACGGCAAGCAAGCGATCGAGCAATGCGAGAAGGATCGTCCCGACATTGTATTAATGGACATCAACATGCCGGAAATGGATGGGATCGCGGCTACAAAGTCATTGAAGGAGACGTGGCCTGACATTCGGATCATCATGATTACGACCATAGAGGATGTCTCTCTAGCGTCTGAGGCGCTGCGTATTGGAGCGGAGGGCTACCTGTTGAAATCGATACACCCCAAGGAATTAGCCGCAACGATTCGGCTCATATATGGTGGGGGAACAATGATATCGCAGGATGTGGCTCATCAATTGTTCCAATACCAGACTGGGGGTAAGGCACTGAATCCATACGAGCTGACCGAACGGGAAATCGATGTTCTCCGGTGCTTGACGGAAGGGCTGCGCAACAAGGGAATTGCGCAGAGGCTGCATCTGTCGGAAGGAACGATACGCAATTATATCTCATCCATTTATCTGAAGCTGCAAGTAAGCGGCCGTGAAGAAGCGGTAGAGAAGGCAATGGTTGAGTGTCTGACTTAACGGTATGTGAGAATTTGAAGTTAGAATTGAACTGGTGGAAACAGCGATTTCTTAGGAGGGATTCATTTTGCAGGAGCTTTTTAATGAAATGATGAAAAAAGATGTAAAACCGTTTCTTTCAAGTCACGGCTTTACGAAGACGAGTGCCGTTACAGATCCAGAATAGAAGAGATCTCTACAGCTGCTCCAGATAGATTTTCAATAACCCTTGATACGAAAATGGATCAGTTCAAGAAAGAACTTCTGCAATTTTTAGGGGAGGTCATAGATTTCTTTGAAACAATGACAAGTCCTAGATCAATTGCTGATCAATATATTTCCAAGTCATCGCTACATTTGAGCGAAGAGATATTTCATCTATTATTGCAATCTAATGATATCTTAGCAGCTAAACATTATTTGAGGGGACTACAAGTAAAATATGGGTCAGAAAATAGATGGATCATATTCGAAAAGAAATATGAAGATATTTTCGGGAAATATGGAGTGGAGTTTGAAAAGCTATAAAAGTAGGAACTTTGTCGCGCTGCCGAAGCTGCTAATGGGGGGATGACACCGCTTTACGGAAACCGTTGCTAGTTTAAGAGCCTGAGGTTCCGTTGGATCCTCTAATGAGTTAAAAAATTATAGGGAGCTGCCCCAGCGAGTAGACGAGCTACTTGCAGGACAGCTCCTTATTATTACTGCATTATTTTTGAATATGGAAAATAAGCTCTTGTCCATTCTTCACAGGCTCTTGCACCAGTGTATAGCCGTGCTTCACCACTTCTTCCGGTACGTTCTTGAAGGCGGCTGGACAGTCAGCAATCACTTGCAACACTTGTCCTTTCTCCATATCTTGCAATGTCTCTAACGTGTAGATAACGGGATATGGGCAAGGTTCTCCTCTAAGATCCAATGTGAAATCAATCGTCATGATTTTGCATCTCCTTTTTTGAATCCAACGCCGAAGCGGTAATTTTTTTGCCAGTAGCTAGCTACAGCATAACCGATTGCAAGCAATACAAGTGTGACAATTAACGCCCAAGCTGGGCCCATTACAGAAATAAGATTAATTTTCGCGCCACTCTTCACGAGCAGGTCGAATACGCCAAGATGATCCCAAGCGTACGCAAGTGCAGTAGCGCCAATAATGTTGCCGATGAATACAGGCAGGAAGATCACTTGTCCTTCCATAAGGCGGTACATCATCCCTGTCTCGCAGCCGCCTGCAAGCACGATGCCAATGCCGAACAGGATGCCGCCGACGAATGTGCTTGGTGCTGCCATTTTCGTAATCGGATCGACGCCATTCACGAGAATAACGATGAGCGTTAGGACAGAGCTGATTGCCATCCCGCCGATAATCGCCTTGGTCATTGTTGCGCGTCCGCTAATCCACAGATCGCGGAAAGCGGAGGTGAAGCAGATCTGTCCTCTTTCGATCAAGATGCCGAAGGCAGCTCCGAAGATGGCGGCTACGCCGAGCATCGTCTTGCCTGCTAGGAAGAAGTACACGATAAGTCCTGTATAAGCCAGTGCAACAAGCCCGCCGATATAAGGCTGAACTTTTCTTGTTTGTTGAATCGTAGGCGCGGCATTCCCTTTTTGCAGGATCGGCTTGCCTTTCCACCACTTGGTGCTAACAATTTTCACCCCTACATAGGTACCGATAGCCGTTGCCACCATGAAGATCCAAGCATGGAACGAGAATTGCGGCACTCCTGTGAAGAAGGCAGCCAAGTTGCAGCCAAGCGCGAGCCGTGCGCCCGCACCTGCGATAATGCCGCCGATCAGGCCCTGTACTAAGCGGCGCTTCTGCTTCGGCATGCGGATCTTGAAGTTGTTGCTGAACAGAATCATGATGAGCGCGCCGATGAACATGCCCCAGACGATCCAGCCGTCCGTGCGCTCGAATGTCGAACCCTTCATTTGTATCAATTTGAAGTAAGCCCAATCGGAAATATCGACCCCGAACAGCTCCAGGATATGTCCTCCAAAACGCGTAAACTCGCCGGTGACGGCCCATACCGTGTTGGTAATGCCGAAGTACAGCGCGCTGAGTACGCCTGCGATGCCGATGGCAACGTAAGGGCTCCAGTAGTTGGTGAACAGCTTGCGTAACGAATCTTTCATCTTTTCCCTTACCCCTTCAATCCAATCTTAGTAAGAGGGAGTTCAAAAATCCAATTTTGATCACGAAGTTATAAAGATAGTAACTCGACATCGAATCTTATATTCACTCTTGAAAAGCGTATGCTTTCGATGTATGTTTCCTGACGGAAACATTGTAGCTACTCATGTAGTCCTGCCTACACTCCGTTGCTCTTTACAAGTTTTGCGAAGTAAAACTCGCTTCGGAAGCATATGCTTCGAGTTCTTATAACCTTCTCGGTGTTGAAAACCGAATTTTTGAACACGATCGAACTATGATTTGTTTGTGTGCGGCAATTCACATCCGATCACGAGATGAGATGCAAATAAAACCATTCTCCATTTTACTACAAACTGCTTACTAGCGGGGGGAATTCGGGATGATACTTTTTTACCTCATATGGAAATTGAAGAAATTGATTATGACGTGTCACAAAATGAGCACCTTATCTGTCTTAGCTTATGTAACCAAATCCAAGATGAGGTGAATGGAATGAAATTGCGTTTTAATTATCGAAAAGAGAACACTCCGGCATTTCAGGCGATGTTGGCGATGGACAAATATGCAAGCAGTAGTATGGAAGATAAGGTCCTTCATGAGCTTATTAAAATTCGGGCCTCCCAAATCAACGGGTGCTCTTATTGTATTGACAAACATACGAGTGATTTATTGAAAATGGGAGATCATGATCGACGTATTAGGCTGATGAGTGTCTGGCGTGAGACATCGTTGTTCACGGATAAGGAGAAGGCCGTTCTTGAATTGACAGAATACGTGACGACCGTTGCGAATGCAGGCGTGCCCGATTCGGTATACGAGAGAGTGCGGGAGCATTTTAGCGAGAAAGAATATGTTGATCTGGTCATGGCAATTGCAACAATTAACAGTTGGAATCGAATTGCGATTTCAATGGGAATGCATCCGGACTGTTTCGATCAATGAAGGAGGGGGGCGAATGCCCTCTTCTTTTCTTTGTTAGTAAATGGATTCACACATGCTGAGAATGATAAAATGGGTGAAAAAGGAGGGGACGGGAACGGTGATGCTTCATTCGGAAAGCGGGCATGTCGACAATACAATTGATGAACTATACCGCGACTATCGAAAATTAGCCTTTTCGATTGCATATCGGATGCTTGGCGTCGTATATGATGCGGAAGATGCCGTGCAGGATTTATTCGCGGATATGGTAGGCAGGGACTTGAGTGAGGTTCGGCATATGAAAGCTTATATAGCCAAGTGGATGACGAATCGCTGCATCAATGTACTTCAATCCCCCCGTCGAACAAGGGAAAACTATATAGGCGAGTGGCTGCCAGAACCTCTTATTGAGTCAGCGGATCAGCCTGATCAAGCGGCTGAGCGGGCAGATTCGTTGTCGTATGCCTATCTAGTTATGCTTGAGCGGTTAACGCCTACCGAACGGGCTGTATTTTTGTTAAGGGAAGTGTTCGAATACGAGTACGAAGAAATTTCGGACATCGTTGGCAAGTCTGCTCCGAATTGCCGTAAAATAATGAGCCGTGCTAAGGAACATGCTCGTAAGCCATATCCTTCCGTGGAAGATGCGGATGCAAGAAACGCGCTTGTCACGAAGTTCGTTTCGGCCTTTCAGCACTATGATGTAGAGGCGCTGCTGGCCTTGCTATCCGAGGATACCGAGCTTATTATGGATGGTGGATCTCATCCACGTTCTGCTAAGCGTCCTATTGTGGGTAGAAGCCGAGTAGTGACGCTGCTCACCTCTCCGAAGGCGTTCAGGGCAATGCGTTTCAGCTGGCAAGTATCTTTCACTAGCGTGAACGGTGAAATGAACATGGTGTATTGTGATCAAGGAGTTGTGAAGGCGGTATGCTGCTGTGAGTTAACGGCTGAGCAAGATCGCATAAGCAATGTTTATATTATTTTGAACCCGGATAAGTTGGATCATATATCGTTGTAGATAGGAGCAGGAGGAATGACGGTGACACTGGACGAAGTCATGGCTAAGCTGGAAGCGATGGGCACAGAACAAACAAAGAAAACGTTCCTCCGACATGGGGCGCAGGAGCCGCTGTTCGGCGTAAAGATCGGCGATCTGAAGAGGCTGGTCAAGGAAGTTAAGAAGGATCAGCAGCTTGCGCGTGCGCTTTTCGATACAGGGAATAGCGATGCGATGTATTTGGCAGGGCTGACGGTCGATCCATCTGCAATGACCAAGGAGCTTCTGCAATCATGGGCCCAAAAGGCACACTGGCATATGATTGTAGAATGTACGGTAGCTGGTGTAGCTGCGGAAAGTCCGTATGCTCTCGAATTAGCGCGCGAGTGGATGGCATCCAGCGAAGAGATGATCGCGACATGCGGATGGAGCACCTATCTGCACTATATCTCGATTACGCCTGACATGAAGCTGGATAACGAAGAATTGAGGAGAATGCTCGCAATCGTCGAATCGACGGTTCATCAGGAACGCAATCGGGTGCGGTATGCAATGAATCAATTTGTTATAGTAGTAGGCTCGTATGTACTGGCCTTGCATGATGAGGCAATGCGGGTGGCAGAGGCCATCGGCAAAGTGAATGTCAATATGGGCGAGACAGCTTGCAAAGTACCGGAAGCGGCGGCCTATATTCGCAAAGTGGAAGCCGCAGGCAAGCTCGGCGCTAAGCGAAAGACATGTATATGTTAAGGTGAAGCACAGGATTCGGGTTCCTGTGCTTATTTTATGGTATTGACTTCGAGTAAACTCGAAGGAATACAATACAGCCATCAATGAAGAAGTTGCTAAAGGAGAGATGGCTTGTGTGGAACACCAAGATGATGGTAACTGAGTATGGGGGCTCTGAGGTATTGAGGGCTATGCAGGAACCACTGCGTACACCCGAAGCGGGCGAAGTTCGCGTGAAGGTACAGAGTGCTGGCGTTGCGCTTGCAGATATTATGCGCAGGGAAGGTCTGTATCCGATGTCGCCTGAGGTACCTTTTGTTCCTGGATATGATGCGGTTGGGATCGTTGATGCAGTTGGAGCTGGCGTGAACGACTATGCAGTAGGGGATCGCGTTGCTGTATTTTTTAACGGAACAGGTGGATATGCATCGCATGTGTATGCCCAAATGGAGGATGTTGTTCTGATCCCTGCGGCAGTAGATGCTTCAGAGGCGGCAGCTTGTATGCTGAATTATGTGACGGCATATCAGATGCTGCACCGCATCGCGAATGTATCGGAGGGGGAACGAATCCTTATCCATGGCGCGAGCGGTGGTGTAGGGACAGCGTTGCTGGACTTGGGGCGATTGGCGAAACTGGAGATGTACGGAACAGCCTCGGCAGCGAAGCATCAGGTTGTTGCAGGGTATGGCGCGATTCCGATAGATTATCATGCAGATGACTTCGTTGAGGTACTTGCTAGCATCGTTCCTGAAGGAATGGCTGCCGTGTTCGATCCGATTGGGGGCTCCAATTGGGAGCGTTCCATGCGGACGTTGAGTTCGAAAGGGCGCTTTGTCGGTTACGGCTACACATCTGTACTTGAACAGGGACATAATAACAACTGGGTGAAGGATTGGATGGGGGCGGCTGCCCGCGGAACAACGGAGAGTGGGAACCCTGTGCACATGTATAGTATTACTACGCTAAAGAAGGAACGATTGGATTGGTTCCGTGAAGATGTGCAGGCCGTCATGTCCCTGCTGGAAGCGGGTGAGATCCATCCGCTTATCTCTCATCGGATTCCGCTGCGAGAGGCAGCTCGCGCGCAGGAACTGTTGGCAGGAGCTCATTCTGTCGGGAAAATCATTCTTGTGGAAATTGCGTAATTGAGTCAATGGGAAGGAGCTGATAAAGGGATGTACTCCATTGGGGAAGCAGCACGAATAACCGGGGTATCTGCCTATACACTTCGATACTATGAACAGATTGGCCTCCTCCCTAGTCCGCAGCGTCAGGGTGGGAAGCCGGAAGGCGTGAGGCAGTATACCGATCAGGATTTGAGGTTCATTCAATTCATCTATGGACTGAAGCAAACGGGCATGAAGCTGGAGGATATTGCAGCATTTACAGAGGATGGATGTCTATTGTCTGGCGAGCGTCTGCCGCATGATATAGAGGATACACTGTACAAACGAATGGATATGCTTGATCGTCATCTTGCGCGACTTAACACGCAGATTGAACAGCTGGAATCTGTCAGAACGATAGCTGAGGAGAAAAGAAAGATGTACGCCGCTATGCTACTGACTCAGGAGAAGAAGGCAATGGATTCATAGGGGCTAGCCGATGTGGGTTTGCCCTGATTGATCAACAAGTTCTATTTATTTCACTGATATACCTTTGCTATAAGAGATATTGGAACAATTAAGTATCAATTAGGATGAGAGTAAGAAACAAATAAAATGGCTGCTATCCCGCCAACTCCAATAGCACCTGCCACATTTCGCAATACCTCCTATACAAAGAGATGATAATCATGTGCATTCTATGAATGGGATAAATGCCCTTTAAAATGAGTTAATACCATATTTACGACTAGGTACAATACGTACTCTGGATTGCTTCGTCCTCACACGCAAACAGGACTAATCCGAGTGGGGTTAGTCCTGTTCCTAACTATTGTTTATGCCTCAAGCAGTTTCTGCTTCAAGGCTATGATTTGCCTTTCGGTCAATCCAATTGCCGCTAAATAACGCTCTGATCCTCCATATGCTGCATGCAAATGTTGAAGCATCATTTCCATGTTGCTAGGATTGCATCCTAGCAACCGTTCATATAAGTCAGCAGGCATTCCTTCCGGTCGGCCAGCGCGCAGCTCATCCATAATAGGGAGGAGACATTCAGCTGTCATCGCATAATCTTCAATAATGGTTGTATGCGGTACATCTGCCAGATCCAGAAGCAAGGCAGCAACCATACCTGTTCGATCTTTCCCAGCTGTACAGTGGAAGAGAACGGCTTCGTCAGAAGGACTAGCAAGAATTTCGAATATACGCAGGAATGCATCTTGGCTATTGTCCAGCATACTGACATACAGATCGGCTAGACTGTTAACTTGAGGTTGGTTCGTTGTCGCTGGGTTCAGGAGATCGACATTATGATAGGCAACGTTGTCGGAATCAGCAAATGCATCCTTGGCGACGCTCACCTCTTGCGCGTGACGCAAGTCGATAACCGTATGAATTCCGCGTCCCAGCAATTGCGCTTGGTCGCGCTCGGTCAGCTTGTGCTGGCCATCACCGCGATAGAAGCGCCCCCATTGGATTGCACGTCCTTCTTTTGTTGAATATCCCCCTAGGTCACGCACATTGCATGCGCCTTCCAAGCTGATGATTCGTTCATTTTGCTTTGGCTGTGGTACGAATTGATTGTTGTCTTCGATCATTGCTTCTATCCGCCTCTCATGAAGTAGGTAAGTCTATGCTATCATAGACAACAGGAAAGGGACATAAGCAGAAATGGGCAAAACAGACGCAGGGGACAGACATTTATAGCAGCAATGAGGTGTCTTTATGAATATTACATTGGGCCTGTTCGCCCATGTGGACGCAGGGAAAACGACCTTTGCCGAGCAGGTGCTGTATCATACGCGAAGCATACAGCAGCGGGGACGAGTAGATAACAAGGATGCATTTCTGGATAGCCATGAGATTGAGAAGGAACGCGGCATCACGATATTTGCGGATCAAGCCGTGATGACATACAAAGGCAACACCTACACACTTATCGATACACCCGGCCACGTCGATTTTTCCGCGGAAATGGAGCGGGCGATACAAGTCATGGATGTGGGCGTCATCATTGTAAACAGTGTGGAAGGTGTTCAAGGGCACACCGAAACGGTATGGAAGCTGCTGCAGGAGCGGGGAGTGCCAACAGTCTTCTTCTTGAACAAAATAGATCGAGTGGGTGCGAATGCAGATCAGGTCATCGCAGATATCCGCGAGAATTTGACCGCAGATATCATCGACATGACGTCTTTTGATCCGGATCAGGGTCTGAGTGAAGAGATCATTGCTTTCATGGCGGAACGGAATGATCAGTTGTTCGAGCTCTATATGGAGGAGGGTTATGAGCAGGCAGTATGGCTGAGGGAGATGCGGCATATGCTTGCCGAGCGCAGATGGTTCCCTTGCGTATGCGGTTCGGCGCTTCAGGATGTAGGCGTGCAGCAGGCTTTGGAGCTTATCCATCAATTCGTACAGACTGAATATTGCACGACGGGGGAAATGGCGGGACTGGTGTATAAAGTCCGCTATGATGATCAGGGAACTCGTACGACCCATATGAAGGTCACGAGCGGGACGTTGTCTGTTCGGGATGAAATCCGATATGGAACAGAAGCGGATACCATCTTGGAGAAGATTACATCGATTCGTATCTATAATGGGCAGAAGGCGCAGAATGTCGAGCGAGTAGAAGCAGGACAGCTATGTGCGGTTACGGGGCTTACGGCTGCTTCTGCAGGAGTGGGTGTCGGCGCCTATAAGGACACTGCTATCTATCATATTGTACCTACACTCAAGTCTAAAGTTATCTTCCCAGCCGAGTTGCACGTGAAGGAGGTGCTGGCTTGCTTCCACCGGTTGGATGCGGAAGATCCTGCTCTTCGTGTGCAGTGGGATGAGCATGTTCAGGAGATTCACATTCACGTCATGGGTGCTATTCAACTGGAAGTGTTAGCGCGGATCGTGAAGGAACGATTCGGCATTACGGTATCATTTGCGGATCCTGAAATTCTCTATAAAGAAACGATACGCTCTACCGTGAATGGATGCGGACACTTCGAACCGCTTGGGCACTATGCAGAGGCACGCTTGCGTATGGAGCCTGGAGAACGAGACAGCGGCATTCAGATGTTCAACGAGTGTCATCCCGATGAGCTTGGCGTCAATTATCAGAATTTAATTATGCAGCATTTGCTGGAACGGGATCACCATGGGCTGCTGACGGGGTCGCCGCTAACGGACGTGCGGATTACACTGCTGACAGGACGAGCACATAACCGCCATACGAGTGGCGGGGATTTCCGAGAGGCTTCTTTCCGTGCGCTGCGTCAAGGGTTGGAGCAGGCGGATAACGTACTGTTGGAACCGTATTACGACTTCAAAATAACGGTGGATACGGATGATATGGGCAAGGTAATGGCGGATGTGCAGAAGGCGCACGGTGCACTTGAACCCCCTGCATTTATCGGCAGTAAGGCGGTCATCACAGGGAAGGTTCCGGTCTCCACTTTCATGAACTACAGCACGGAGCTTGCCGCCTATACACAGGGCAGAGGGATGCTTCAGCTTCTATTCGGCGGATACGATGTGTGTCATAATGCGGATGAGGTGATTGCACGCAAGAGCTACGACAAGGACGCAGATCCGGCCTATACATCCTCTTCCATCTTCTGTGCCAAGGGACAGGCGTATCGAGTTCCATGGGATGAGGCAGATTCCCATATGCATAGTGAATAACATAGCTAATAACGGAGCTAGAATTTTTGTGCATCAGACCTACATGCACAAGGAGGATCGTCCTCATACGATCGCCAGTCTAAGCGTTTATTTCCGTACTACCATAAAGAAAGGCTGTCCAACAGAATGGGGAATCTCCCAACTTGGACAGCCTTCTTCCGTTCCTCTATTTTAGACAGAACGCGTGAAGCAATTATTCAGCGCCTTGCTGTTCGAACAGCTTCACAATTTCAACAATGACCTCTGTAGCCTTCTGCATATTATCGACGGACACATATTCATAGCGTCCATGATAGTTCTCTCCGCCTGTGAAAATGTTCGGTGTAGGCAGTCCCATATAAGACAATTGTGAACCGTCTGTACCGCCGCGGATCGGCTTGATATCAGGCTCTACGCCAACGTTCTTCATCGCTTTGTAGGCAATGTCGACTATGTGCTTCACAGGTTCGATTTTTTCACGCATATTGTAATACTGATCCTTCAGCTCAATGCTGATGCGTTCAGCTCCATACTTCTCCTGCAAGCTCTTCACGATGTTCTCCATGTTCTGCTTGCGAGCGTTAAAGTTGTCTCTATCGAAATCACGAATAATGTAGCGCATTTTCGTCATCTCTACATCGCCGCTAATGGAGGACAGATGGTAGAAGCCTTCATAGCCTTCTGTCGATTCAGGAGCTTCCTCTACAGGCAAGCGGCTATTGAATTCCATTGCGATTTTCGCTGCATTGACCATTTTGTTCTTGGCCGTACCCGGGTGGACGTTCTTGCCCTTGAAGATCAAGGTAGCTTGAGCAGCATTGAAGCTCTCATATTCCAACTCGCCAAGCGGGCCTCCGTCTACCGTGTACGCATAACGAGCATTGAAGGCTTCCACATCGAAGCGATGAGGGCCTCTGCCGATTTCCTCGTCTGGAGTGAAGGCAACGCGAACCTTCCCGTGCTTGATCTCTGGATTGCGAATCAAGTACGCCATCGCTGTCATAATTTCAGTAATGCCAGCTTTATCGTCTGCGCCGAGCAGTGTTGTGCCATCTGTTGTAACGAGCGTATGCCCGATGTAATTGTGTAGTTCAGGGAAGTCCTTTGGCGAGAGAACAACGCCTTGTGCTTCATTCAGCACGATGTCCTTGCCGTCGTAGTTCTCAACCAGTTGAGGATTTACGCCTTCGCCCGATAGTTCGGTAGCCGTGTCCACATGGGAGAGGAAGCCGATTGTAGGAATGTCCTTGTCTGTATTGGCAGGAAGCGTAGCCATGACGTAGCCGTTCTCGTCCATTGTCACTTCTTCCATGCCGAGCGCCTTCAGCTCATCCACGAGCAGGCGAGCCAAGTCGAGCTGTCCAGGTGTGGAAGGGCAAGTTTCGCTGTCGTCATTGGATTGGGTATTCACTTTAACATAGGATGTAAAGCGTTCAATTAGTTCTTGTTTCACGACATTTCACCTCTGAATAGTAGCGTATCAATCTCCTTTCATCTTACCACGAATAGCAGGACTTTACCCTATTTGTGGCAGCGTCCCCTTGGAACATGTATAAGAGGGAGGGGGTGCCATTCCAACTTCTCTTGAACCCTCCCTATTTTTGAATGGGGATGTGAATCCATATCGTCGACTGTGGATGGTGTGGTCCATAGAAGTCACGTCCATATACCTCGAAGTCTGCCCGATCATCGAGGCGAAGCGGTGTGTTGTTCAGCCATGTTCCCCAGATGTAATCGTAGGTGCTCCGGAGCTGCTGGGTAGTACCCTGATGCTTGAAGACAGCATAGGTACCGGCAGATATGGTGTACAACCGCATGCCGTGCGGAATGTCACCAATACGCTCCACGGCGAATCCAGCCATATGCCCAAAAGTCGAATGCTCCGTGATGTCTCGGAACCTGACATCTTGTTGGGGTGGACATATTCCGTAGCTTGTGAGTTCCGACGTCAGAGCGCGAATTTCATGACGACGTTGAAGTAGTTCCTTCCACAGTTCCGGTATCGTATTGTGATCGGGAGAGACAGCCCCACTAACTCCTACGACATGAATATCACTCACGATTTCTGTGATGCTTGGGACAAGGCTAATGGAGTCAAGCCGATGCTGCAGGCGATCGCCCAGCAGTGTATCCTTCTCGAGGAAGATGGGACGTCTGCTGCGCTTACGGAAACTGCCTGGCGTTATGCCGAAGACCTGCTTGAATGAGCGGGAGAAGGCCTCTTGGGACTCAAATTGAAACTCTAAGGCAATGTCCAATATGGATCGCTCACTCGACAGTAAGACTACAGCAGCTTCGGTTAGTCTACGCTTACGAATGTAGTCACCGAGTTTCTCCCCTGTCATTGCAGCAAAAATACGATGAAAATGATAGTATGACAAATGGACAGAGGCGGCTACACGCTCTGCATCCAGCCGCTCTGTCAGATGCGATTCGATGAATCGAATCGCTTGTTCAATCTGTTCCTTATAGGTTTGCATAACCGGATCACCACTTATTTCATTTGCCAAAAATCAGGTGCATAATCATGATGACGTATCGATATCTGCACATGATCTACTGGTATTTTCCCGCCTACGGGCACAGTATACCATGGATTATCAATTGGAGAACCAAAGCATATATTGATCGTTCGATCATCCAAGTCGAACAGCATGGAACGCAATGTGCCGAACCACTGGTTGTAATTATGAACAGCCAAGCCTTGCGGGTATTCAGTTGAAACTAATGATTGCAGATCCTCCATCTTTACAGAATCAGGCCGCTCCAGGAACTGCTGCAAGATGTGCTGGCGGACAACCGAATGATTCAATTTGCCGGGCTCCAATTGCTCAATATCCGCGAACAGCGGATGGTTCGTGGCTGCGATATAAGGAGTTTGGTTTGTATCGCCTACCTCGCGAATTGCTTTGTGTCCGTCGAAGGTTTCGACCAATGCTGCATGGCCATGCGGGTCGCAGATGATGAGATTCATGTTGGATGCAATCGGCATCTCCTTCACGAGATGCAGGGCTTCGCTGACGTTGCGGCACTGTTCTAGTAAAGCTCGCACGACTGCCCAGAATTGCAAGCCGCTAGCTCTAGGAGGTCTCATACCGGGTGCATTGCCGACAGGCATACCGCAAGCAGAGAAGGTGACGCATAGTCCATGCTCATTCATGCCTTCCGTTCTGCCGAACAGAAATACGGAAAAGCCAGTATGCCTATACGCCTTCTCAATGGATGTAGAGCATAGCCTCATATCATCCACATTGGGGGAGAGATCGTAATTGCGGAGCATGTACGTGTGCCCATTCTCGGTTTTAGCTGGAAGGATAGCACAATGGCTGCATCCTGAATGAAGCGCAGAGCTGGCATAATAAGAAATCAACGACGGCGGCACTTCTAATGCCGCACAGAATCCGTCAATCTCCTCCGTTATTCCTGGACAATATTGTTCAAGCAGTGCGGCTGCTTCTTTCCATTGATCCTCAGGTAACGGCTCGTTCAATAATATGCCTTGCAGAAAGTGAGGATGCTTCTTCGCAAACTCTCCTTGCTGGTACCCCGCCTCATAATGTGTTCCCTCGATATAAGAAAAATAGCCTTGGATTTGCTGCATACATAAATCCCCCTTCATGACATTGTTAGCTCTTGTTCTAGTGTAGCGGGATAAGCTTCCTACGTTATGATATTTCCTGCTGTCTTCTCAAGGCTGTGCAGCAATACGGCATATTCAGATGTCTCTTGTCTCTGGTTGAAGGTCAATCCTTATCAAATTCTTAACTCCTTAACATTCACTTAACGGCAGGAACAATTCCCCTAACTGGGCGTCCTATTATATATCGCTTATTATCGCTTATCACGTAAGCTGCAGAGTTGGAACGGCGTAAGGGGTTCGTCCTCATCCCGCTGCCAGAAGAGGAGTAAGTAGTTGGAAGTCGAATTAATATGTACCAAGGGGAGACGCTCCTTCAAGCAGAAGCGTTTTATTAGCATACATGGAAAGGGAGATAGTCACATGGGCAAGGAAACGATTCTTGTCGTTGATGATGAGAAGGAAATCATTGAACTGCTGCAAATTTATTTGAAGAATGAAGGGTACGAGCTACTTCAGGCATCCAATGGAATCGAGGCTTTGGATCTACTGGAGAAGCATGAGGTGCAGCTGATTATTCTGGATGTGATGATGCCTCATATGGATGGCATTCAGGCATGCATGAAGATTCGGGAGGAACGCAATACACCTATTATTATGCTGTCCGCGAAGGATCAGGATATAGATAAAATTACAGGGCTCAGCATTGGCGCCGATGATTATGAGACGAAGCCGTTCAATCCGCTCGTGCTAATGGCGCGAATCAAATCTCTGTTGCGGAGAACGAAACAGCTCCGGCAAGAGGAAAATCCGCATACTGAACATGAAATCTTCATTGACGATATGGTGATCAATACAGCGACCTACACGGTTATGGTAGATGATATTCAGGTAAAGCTAACGCCGCGGGAGTTCGCCATATTGAAGCTGCTTGCGGCCAATCGTGGGATCGTGCTAAGCATGGAGAAGATATACGAGGAAGTGTGGAACGAGCCCTTCATGGAATCTAAAAACACGGTAATGGTACATATTCGTAAGATAAGGGAAAAAATCGAGAAGGATCGCCAAAACCCGCAATATATCAAGACGGTCTGGGGCATCGGCTATAAATTGGGGTAGGAGCGGATATGGAGAAGCGAAACATGACGACGAAATGGCTGAATTCGATTCGATGGAAATTCCTAATTACATTTATTGCGAGTATCGGTGCCACGGGTATTTTTTTGCTGCTCGGACAGCTGCTGGCCTCTTACTTGCTGCAGCACAGTCCGTATAATATAGCGCTGAAATGGGTGATCAACAATATCGGCTCCCAGCCCGTGTTTGTCATGTCGGGATGCCTATTATTTATATTTAGCTACTATCAGCTGAGTCGCCCTATAGTAAGTCAATTCACGAATATCTCCAATGGGCTACAGGAGATGGCGAACGGGAACTTCGCTGTGAACATCCAAATAGATTCGTCGGACGAACTAGGCGATATTGCACAAAGGATCAATGGCGTAGCAACTGAATTGGATAGCTACCTGCAAGAGATTACTCATGGACTGGGTGAAATCGCTACGGGTGAGCTTCAACATGAAATACCGGTAAGATCAGCTCAAATGCTGGGCAATGTGGCGGAGAGCATTAACCAAATGAGTCGACAGTTAAGCCAATCGATTGAGGAAGAGCGGAAGGCGGAGAAAACAAAGAGCGATCTCATTACGGGGGTATCGCATGATTTGCGCACACCGCTAACATCGATACTCGGCTTCCTCGAGCTTATAGAGAAGGATCGTTATCATGACGAGGTGGAGATTCGTTATTATGTCAACATTGCCTATGAAAAAGCGCTCGACTTGAAAAAACTAATCGATGATTTGTTCGAGTATACACGCATCAATAACGGACTTCCGCTTCAAGTACAGGAACTGCACATTACGAGCTTCATCCGTCAATTAGTGGAGGAATTCGTACCTAGTCTGGAAAAGGCAGGCTTGGAGTGCAGATTGCATGTAGAGAAGGACACGCTCAATGTACTGGCAGACGGCGACAGGCTCGTTCGGGCGTATGAGAATTTATTGTCAAATGCAATTCAGTATGGCCGCAAGGGGAAATATATCGACATCGAGATACAGTCACTGGACGGACAAGCAATTATTCGTATTATCAATTATGGCGAGCCGATACCAGAGCGGGATCTGCCATTCATCTTCGACCGATTCTATCGCGTGGAACAGTCCCGTTCCAAGGAGACAGGCGGAACGGGGCTCGGGCTGGCCATTACGAAAAGTATTATCGAAGTTCATGGAGGACAAATCGCGGTATACAGCAATCCGTATCAAACGACATTCGAGACGATACTGCCAGCAGTATCGAAGAATTCATCGAGCAATGGAGTAATCGTTACAGCACCAACGATGTCCCGTTCAAGTGCTTCCGCAAGGTGATAGCGGAGGCGTTCAACAAGGCGTTGAGGCATGAGCTCACTGCTTGAGCTCAGCGGTATGGCAAGGCTCATTGAAAACTCAATGGGCCTTTTTGAGATGTCGCTCATGCGCAAGGGGCATACCCCAAGGCTTGCGAATAGCCGCATAATCAGCAGGCATAGACTAAAGATTGTCCTGTCGGTTACAATATGGGAAATTCATGCCATTCATAGGGGAGACATCGGATGAGCCTACAAGCAAATGAAAGCTATGAAATTACACAACTGTGCTTATTAGCCGGAAAGATTATGCTGCAGAGCGGTGGAGAGACGAATCGGGTGGAAGATACCATGATACGTATTGCTGCTTCCTATGGATACGAGAATTGCCACAGCTTCGTGACACCGACAGGTATTATTTTCGCGATAGATGGTTCAGCACCGATTACACGCTTGTATCGAATATCCGAGCGGTCGACTGATCTGAAGAAGGTGACACTCGTGAATGATATTTCACGGAAGATCAGCAGCGGCAGCTTGTCCTATACAGAGGCTCATCGTTTACTGAAAAAGATTGAGGTATCCAATCTGGCTTATCCCGTATGGCTGCAGATTGCTGCTGCGATGCTGTCGAGCGGCTGCTTTACGATTATGTTCCGGGGCGGATGGCCTGAGTTCATTCCCTCGCTGCTTGCTGGCGGGCTTGGATTTTCACTCTTTCTGTATTTCCATCGCTTATCGCGGATTAAGTTTTTCTCTGAATTTCTAGCATCGATTGTAGTCGGAACAGTGTCCTATTTCTGTGTGCAGTATGGTCTGGGTCGTGATCTCGATAAGATCGTCATCGGGTCGGTGATGCCGCTTGTTCCTGGGCTGCTTATTACGAATGCAGTTCGTGATTTGATGGCGGGACACTTAGTATCTGGGATCTCGAAGGGAGCGGAAGCATTTTTGACTGCCTTCGCGATTGGAGCAGGGGTCGCTTGTGTCTTGTCATTTGCCTAGGATCGCAATTAAGTAGTGGATTTAGAACTCAACACGATGGACATATAGACTGAGGGAGGCACTTGGTTATGATTGAGCAGCTCATTGTGAGCTTCGTTGCTTCGGCTGCGTTCGGAATTCTATTCAACAGTCCGCCTAAGCTAATGCTTCAATGTGGATTTGTCGGCATGGCAGGCTGGTTCGTATATATTCTGTGCACGGACAATAATATTGGCCCTATTCCTGCGAGCTTGGCCGCATCATTCGTCATTGCGATGATGAGTCATTTGTTCGCTAAGCTGTATCGCACCCCGATTATTGTGTTCAACGTTGCCGGTGTCATTCCGCTTGTACCCGGTGGCATAGCATATGATGCGATGCGAAATATTGTAGAAGATCAGTACGATCAGGCGATTCAGCTTGCCTTCAAGGCGTCGATGATATCGGGTGCTATCGCGATCGGAATCATTTTTTCAGAAGTGCTTCATCAGGTTATGCGCAGGCGAGTAAAGGGATAAGGTGATGATGAAGTAGGCTCTCCCTTAATTTTTCTTTCTGAATTGTGTAGAACAAGAGGCGGCTAAGATGATTAATAAAAATATCATAATTAGATTAATTTGCTGTCCATATAAGAACTTGGATAACAACTCATTGACCAAAATCGCACATGTAATGGTTAGCGTGAGGAGAGCGAGTTTACGATTGGGGTCCTTTGCTCGTTTGCTGATTAGGATAATAACGCCTATTGTCAATGAAGCGTAGAATAATAATAGAGACATAACCCCCATTATAGAGAGAGTCATGAAATACCACTTCCTTTACATTAGGTTTGTGGGGATTATATCATACGTGTGCGGCAGGACGATTATTTTATTGTAACCGGGTAGAGCAAAGAAAGGGGAAGGCCGAGGCCTGTCCCCTTTTCTAATTTTCAATTAACCGGTTACGGATTTCGCTGATTTTCCTCGGAATAACAGGAAGCGTACCAATTCAATAAGTGCAATCACAAGCAGGGACATGCCAAGCAGCGGCATGAGCAGACCGAGAATGATTAAAATGACATAGAAGCCGATCATTGATTTCGTGTACGGCTGTCTTGGAGGTGCTGCAAGTCTTCCCCGAGGTCTGCGCATCCACCACATTTTAACTCCCCAGTATACAATGGCAAGCAGTGCAACTACCGTCAGCAGGCATAGGATCTGGTTCGGCCAGCCGAATAGATGCCCTTCATGCAAAGGAATCCCATAAGTGAACCACTGGGCGATAAGTCCGTAATCACGGTAGTCGATCTTATGAATCTGTGTGCCGCTATATTGATCGAAGTAAGCTGTTATTTCCTCGCTAGGCTTGATAACATCCATTCCGGTAATGCCTGATCCTGCGGATTTAGATGCCGTGTAGACGTCTTTCTCATCTGCTGGCAGGCTCAAGACGAAAGGCTTGGTCACTCCGTAATGATGGAGCATATGCTCGATATCATCTACAGAGAGTGGCAGATAGCCGGATGAGGATTGCGGAGCTTTCTCCTTTCTAGTAGCCCATGGCAGCTCCTTCGCTTCGGATTGCGGCGGGCTCACATACAGCTTCGGATACCCAATCGATTCGTTGCTTGCCGCCAGTTGATAGATCTGATTGCCCATGAAGCCAGACCAAGGAAGCCCTGTAACGATAAGAATAAGCAACGGTATGGTGAATATAATACCGAAAACGGTATGCCTTGACTTCGCCTTCTCACGCTTCGATCCAGTTGCAGACGCTCTCTTTTTCCAACCCATATATAAGCCAGAGACGATCAGAAATACTGCCCAGCATGCTGCTAGTTCCACCAAGTAGTTGACGGCGGTTCCACCCACTAGCAATGAACTATGCAAATTCCGAGTTATATTTCCAAAGGTGTCGTCGGCAAGGATGCTTCCAACGAGTTGTTTGTTACGATCTACAAATACATATCTTTCTTGACCGGCTTCATCACGCATGGAGAATCTGGTGTTGCGCGATTCATCATCGAAGTAACTGACCTTCGTCACTCGTTCTCCCGGGTACGCTTGCTCCGCAGCTGCAATTGATTGACTTGTTGTTAAGGTCTGGGTGTTGGTGCTCTGTCCGAAGTGAAGCGATTTGTATGCGATATCCTCGATTTCCGATTTGAACAGATATCCAATTCCGCTAAGCGATAACGTAATCAGCAGGGGGGCAATGAACAACCCCGCATAGAAATGCCATCGCCAAAACATATGGCTAAGTCTGTTGTTTGTTTTCATACTATGATGTTCCTCCTCTAAAAACAGGGGCTAGGTTGCAATACTAGGTCATTGTATGTGGAGGCGAAAAAGCGGACAAGACTCGATCGGGCTATATTTCACCGCATTTATTGAAAATTTAGTTACTTAATTTCGAGATAATCGTAGTAGAGGATAATTTTATAATGGTATATATAGGAAATTGGTGTGGCAAGAAGAAGAGGCAATTGAAGTCGTAGAAGGTCACAAGTAGAACGCCATAAGAAGAAAGGGAGAGAGTGCAATGAATGAGAGCCCTCCATTAAAGCCCGCGGATGAGGAAGCTGCTTGATTAACCGGATCGCTGACAGCAGCTCAACGGGGGGGCCAAGATTCCTTTATAGACTGCAACAGTACAAGATGTGTAAATGGATTCTTGGCCAGAATCATGCCTAAAGCGTGCAGTTATTCATGATGAATACGGATGTTTAAATCAGGATGAGCTTCGTTAATTATGTTAATTTGGGTAGCTAGTATGTCGTATTCAATTGCCAAGCGGAAAAGCTTATTGTCTGGCAGGAATGTAATGCTCGTTCCTGTATCTTGAGTAATGCCGATTGTCCGTAATCTTCCTTGCGGAATACCCTGCTTATAATCTTGGCGGAATACTCTTCCTTCACGGCGAATCTCCACGGAAAGCGTGGATGAGAGCGCATTAACGACCGCCATGCTAATCCCCTGTTCTCCCCCGGGAGCAGTGAACGAAGCGCTTCTTGAGAACCTTCCCATATCCGTTAGAACGGATTGTGCCTGTGTAACATCGTGACCGGGAAGCACATTCACTGGGATGCCTCGGCCGTTGTCCGCAATGGTAACGCTACTATCCTGATGTACAAACAGGTTCACTTCTGTGCAATACCCTGCCTGGTGTTCTTGGATACAGTTCTCTAGGACAGCATGTATCAATAGATGCGGGTCATATTCATCTTCAGGAGCTCCCAAGTAAGTACCGGCATTACTCCGTGCCTCTGCCATCTCCATGTAGTCGCTGGCGTTGTTCAAGTCGGTGGCAGCTGATAGGAGCAGCAAGAGCGGCATAATACGGTGCTTAGGAACGGAATAGGCTCCGCCGCGTTCTTCCTGAACGAGCAGATCAGCGCCCAGCAAAGCCTTCGTATGGTGATACAATTGACCAGTTGTCCCCATATGAAGCCGTTCTACAAGCTGCGGTCCAGTTTGCGGCCCTTGCAGTAGGGAGATCAGAATCTCAAGACGCTGTTTATGCCCGAGTGCGCCGAGTACCTTGGCGGCCTTATCACTGTCTAAGGTAAGCAATTGGCTTACTCGTCGTTGACAAGGAGGCAAATGGTAGAGTTCATTCGTGCTGTTGTAATAAGAACCTGAGTAATTCAATTCCCCGAGGTCTTCTCGGTCATAGCTTTGATGCGCGGACTGTGTAAGGGGCATTTCGAATGCTCTCTGACCCGGCACAGCGCCGTCTGATGCGATTCGTCTGACTAGCTGATGTACTTCTTCTAATTGAGCTTTCAGTACATCCAACTCAGCTTCCACGTTGCGTGGAGATACCATCATACATCACTCCAAACTAATTATTGAATTGCGTAATTACGTATTTAAGTAAATTATAAACTGAATGTTTTTCATGTCAATCGCATGCTTCAATAATATGAGCCCTGGGATGCCCCAAATGAGGTCAGTTCCAGAGGCTCTTTGTCTCCTGCTACTTCAGTTGATATGTATAAGAGCTCGGAGTCGCGCCAGCGATCCGCCGAGTAAAATAGAGCATATCTCCCTTTATACTCTCGAAGTAAAGACTGTCGCCCTGCTTGTTCAATCCATTGGTCAATGCGGAGTCGATCAATGCTTTTTCTTCGCCGGTCAGGAGGTGCTTGTATAAAGCTATCGATTCTTTGGTCCTCCTATTGAAGAGATACAGGATTTTCTGTCTGGATGGGCGCACGAGCAAGTAATCGTCGAAGGCTTCCTCCACCGTAAACGTATCGTTCTCTCCGAAAATCTCCTGTGCAGAATAGGATGTCTTGATTGTTCCGTCCGTATCGGCGAGTTTTAAGGTGCTGTTGTCGATCATGATCCATAAGTCTCCGGCTTTTTCAATGCTTTTAAGATTAGTTCCGTTTCTCTCGTAACCGACTATGGACGAAGTCGCAACTTCATGATGATGGATGATCGCTTTATAGATAACATATCTCCTAGTAGAGTCATCTTCGATTTGCAGCATATAGCTGTCATTACTGATCTGGGATGCAGTCAATATGCTGGTATCCGAAGTTTTCAAGTTTATATTTTTAAGTAAAAATGGCTTATTGCCTGTACTCATATACAGGTCACCTATACTTTTGCGAAACCAAAATGCAGCACCCTTCTCTTTTGCGAATATATACGGCGTGTTATACGTAATATCCACGGTGCCAGTCCTGCTTTCCCAAGACATCGGCACTTGCAATACGGAAGAGAACAGCTGAAGCGGAACATACAGCGCGTTGTTATGTATAATCGGGGCTCCCTCAAGCTGTATCGTTTTACCGAAGGATTTGACTTGAGATTCCCCTACCTTCATTATGACCTCTTGTCCGGGAACAAGCACGCGAAAGGAATCATTGGAACTATCCATCCAGGTGAAAAAGGATAAATAATGGCCAAGTGAAAACATTGGCACGTATATGCGTCCCGACTGAAATATGGGTTTACCGTTTAGTTCTGCCTCTGCATGGTTAATCCGGATGGTAATATCGGACTCTAAACCAATTTTGGGACGGAAGAGGAAGACGGCGGCTGTCAACAATACGGCGGCGGCCAAAACATAGTTTAACCACTTTAGGATCTTCAAAGATCTCCCTCCAAATAGGTATATACATCCTATATTACAGGACGAATCTGGAAAGGGGAAGGCAACAGGTCAAGGATTCGACCACGATCAATAGGCGAGAATATAGCTTGGATACATGGAATTTGGGCGAAAGAGAACTTGACGGAAGATCGAGAACTAGGCAATTGCGGGGATGTTCGGCTAAGATAGTACTCATAAGTTTTCAGACAACTGTCTGTTCAGATCGTCGAGGAGGGGGGCAGTTTACGGTTATGTTCAAATCTACGTATTTGCGCATTTTTGTATGGAGTGGCATATTTATCACCCTCATCATTATTCCGTTCTCCTTGTTTCTTGTTCAGCGTTTCTCAGATTATGCCACTGTGCAGTTAGGTACGATGAATCGGGAGAGAATTGAGGAGACGAGAGAGCGGACGGAATTTATTCTGTCGAAGCTGAAAGGGTATGGACTGATTATGTACGGGGATCAGACCATTCAGAACTGGATGTATTCGAATCAAGATGATCCACTGCAGGATGCAGCAGCACTCCAAACCCTATCCAAGTACCTATCGAAAGAACCCTTTTTTGAAGGCGCTTACTTATTGAATATGCGCAGAGAAAAAGTGATTGATTTCAATGTAGGGCTGATCGACTTTCAGGAATTCTCCGACCATACGATTCTCGAGAAAGTGAAGCAAGGCGCTCCCACTCTATTGCAATATTTTCATCATGAAGTAGGAAACAAATCCTACATAGGCTTATTGCTTCCGTCCTCCTATATCCGTAAGGAGCAGTATGGCTATCTCGTTGTATTGTTGAATAAGCGTGCAATGGAGCAGTACCTCATCGCGGGAGACGCTGATCCGGATTATCAAGTCGCGTTATTAGACCGGTCGGGGAGACAGGTACTTGGCGCAATCAACGAGTCAATTATGCCTGAGGTTATTCAGTCTAGATCGAATGATAAACATGGTGCTCTCGAACTCAAGAACGAGGGGGAGAGACTGTACATCAACTATATCGACTTAGAAGCGCAAGGCTGGACCCTATATTCGCTCTCGGGAATGAAGCAATTCCGGCAGCAGGCGACGACTTTTCAGCAGACGATCGTGCTGTACTCGGTACTTCTGCTAGTTGTCCTGCTCATCGTTGTATTTTGGAATTCACATCTCTTCTTCAAGCCCTTCCGAAGACTGGCGAATCAGGTTCACGGCAAGCTTGGACTTCATGCTGTCAGTGATTACGATGCGATTCAGCAGAGTGTCACGCTGCTGCGCGATCATTACCCCCTTATCAAGACGGAATACCTGCGTCAATGGATTCTTCAGGGCAGATTGGGAGACAGCACGCGGGCAGCGCTTGCTCGTGAATCGAGGATTCTTCAACACGAATGGATAAGGCTGTCTGTCGTGAAGATTGATGGCTTCTATGACATTGCGGAGCAATATGACTTTATGTCCCGGAAGCTGCTCAAGTATGCAGTTGGCAATATTGCGGAAGAACTTCTAGGCAGCGAGAGCCGAACGATCGAAGTAGTCGACTTTGGCGGTGATCACCTGCTGCTTCTGATTGGAGTTGCCGAACCTGCAGATGATGTGATGGAGCAATTAACGGAGCTCCGTCGTCAGGCTAAGGAGCAAGTGCAGATGAACATCACTGTTGCTTATAGTGCAGCCAAGCATGTTCGCGATGATATGCGTGTTGTCTATGATGAGCTATGTGAGGTGACATTGTTCAAGTTCGTTAGCGGCGAGGATCGCATTTATACGGAGCAGGAGTATGAACGATACGCAGATTTGCACTGTCAGCCGGATGATATATTGCTGGATCAGCTCATCCAGTCTATTCGGAGCGGCAAGGAAGAGCAATCCTTGAACCTCCTGGAGCAATTATTTGCAAGATTGCAGACGATGAGGTATTCAGAATGTCAGTTCCAGCTGCGGCTGTTATTCTTCTCTTTCGTCAAATCCTTCAGCAAGCTGACTTCCATTGATAGTGTGGAGGGGATGGAGCAGCGCCTGAAGAGGTTCACGAAGCTGGAGGATATCCATATGTGGATGAAGGAAGAGATAGTCCGCATCATGTCGCTGCTTGGTAATCAGAAGAGCTTGAATCGCAAGGGGAAGATCGTTCAAGAGGTGGTCGAATATATTCAATATCATATTCACGATCCAGCACTGTCCGTCGATGATATCGCAGACCATATTGCACTCTCCGCCAAATACGTGCGCCAGCTATTTCTCGATCATTATGGATACTCCATGTCTCAGTACATACTCAATAGGCGTATCGAAATGGTGAAGGAAATGCTGCTGCATTCCGATTTGAGTGTTGCAGATATTTCACAGCAGGCAGGCTTCCAGACCAAGAGCCACTTCTTCACCGCCTTCAAAAAATCAACAGGGATGACACCAGCACAGTACCGACTGGAGCAGGTGCAAGAGGCAAGTGGTTAGCGGAGGGAATGAGCCGTAAACGCAAATAGAAGCCAAATCGGCAAAATAAGAACCCTGACATATACCACAGCAGAACCTGATTCGGCCAATGAGAACTAGTGAGATACATAGGTGAACTGCTACGATGACCCTATTACTCAATGGTTCCACACATAGATCGTGAATAGTGAGGAGGGGAGGCTTTGCGACGTACAAAAAGAGGAGGCCATGGATTTGTGTATGAGATAAGGAAGAATCGATACCTATACTTACTCGCTCTGCCAGGGCTGCTGTTTCTGCTTCTCTTTGCTTATATGCCAATGCTGGGGCACTTGCTGGCTTTCCAGAGATACCGGCTTGCCGATGGACTGTTCGGCAGTGAGTGGATAGGCTTCCAGAACTTCGAGTTCTTCTTTCAAGGCAATGACTGGCTGCGCGTCACATGGAACACCGTATTTCTGAACGGATTGTTTCTTGTGTTCGGTCTTGGGACAGCAGTTGTGCTCGCCATTCTGTTGAATGAGGTCACAGGCAAGTGGTTCAAGAAGACCGCGCAATCATTTGTCTTTCTGCCCTACTTCATTTCTTGGCTCGTTGTCAGCATGATGGTGCAGACGATGTTCAGCTCAACAGAAGGAATGATGAATCAGGCATTGACGGCGCTTGGCTTTGAAGGGGTGGATTGGTATCTATCCCCTGGAGTATGGCCGTATATTCTAACCTTCGTGTACGTATGGAAGGTAGCGGGATACAACTCCATTATCTTTCTGGCATCGATTACGAGTATTTCTTCTGAATATTATGAATGTGCCAAAATGGAAGGGGCGAGCCGCTTCCAGCAAATCATGTATATCACGCTTCCGCTATTGCGTCCGATCATCATCATTATGACGCTGCTTGGCATCGGCCGAATATTCTACGGGGATTTTGGTATGATATACGCCATTATTGGAGATGTTGGCGTATTATTCCCAACGACGGATGTCATTGATACGTATGCATATCGCGCGCTGCGGCAGATGGGTAACTTCAGCATGTCCTCTGCGATTATCCTCTATCAGTCTCTTATGGGACTCATCGCCGTTGTTTTTTTCAATTGGTTGACACGGAAGGTTGACCCAGATTCTAGATTGTTCTAAGGTGTGATGAACATGCGTGAACGATTGTTTCTTGTCATTGTATATGGTTTTCTAATTGGTTTTGCCCTGATTTGCTTCATCCCGTTTTGGATTGTATTGATCAATTCCTTTGCGAACGAATCCTATATCCAGACTGCTGGATATCAGTTGTTCCCCACGTCCTTCAGCTTAGATGCGTACGCCATGCTCTTGTCCGGAGATCAGGTCTTCCGGAGCTATGGTGTCACGTTATTTGTCACCATTACCGGAACGGTGCTTGGCGTTCTCCTTACAGCTTCCTATGCATACGTGCTAAGTCATCCGAAGGTGAAATATCGGAATATTCTGTCCTTCCTGACCTTCTTCACGATGCTGTTCGGCGCAGGACTTGTAGGATTCTACATGCTTATTGCGAACTGGCTTAATCTGAAAGACTCTTTATGGGCTCTTGTCCTGCCATACCTGCTGAACCCGTTCTATGCCTTCATCCTTGTGTCCTATTATCGGTCTCTGCCTTATGAGTTGAACGAAGCAGCCACTGTGGATGGGGCCAATGACATTCGTATCTTCTTCCGTGTCATATGGCCGATTTCCTTGCCGGTCATTGCAACGGTTGCTCTGTTCTATGCGCTGCAATATTGGAATGACTGGTACTTGTCGCTGCTATTTATTGATAACTATAAGCTTCATCCGCTGCAGATGATGATCAGGCAGCTGATGTCTAACTTGAATGCCATGGCATACGTAGCCGGGAGCAGGACGGAATACAATATTGTCGTCCCAACCTACGGCATGCAGCTTGCTATTGTCTGCATCACAATTGGGCCGATTGTGTTCGTATATCCATTTGTACAGAAATATTTCATTAAAGGCATGACATTAGGATCCGTGAAAGGCTAATTCATATCTTGTTGTAGGGGGACGAAGAAATGAAAATGAAACGCTGGTGGAACATCTCGCTTGTGTTGCTATTGTCCTTGTCTCTGATTGTGGGCTGCTCAAAAGGGACGCAAGGATCGTCCAGCACGAATGCCTCGAAGGGGAGCGAGTCATCAGGCAGCAAATTGGAACCGGTTACATTGAAGATTATGATCCCGGGAGACCGGCCACCGGATATGGATCTTGTCATAGCTGAAGCAGAAAAGCGGATGAAGGATACGATCAACGTCAAGCTGGACATCGTATTCGTGCCGTGGGCTGACTTGGGGCAGAAGACTCAGGTGACCCTTGCTTCTGGTGAAAATATCGATCTGATCTTCGATGCACCATGGCTGCATATCAATCAAATGATAGCAGACGGCTACTATGAGCCACTGGATGATCTGCTCAAGCAGTATGGCAAGAACGTGTTGGAGAAGCGTCCACAGCAAATGTGGGATGCGAACAAGTATGACGGCAAAATCATGGCAGTGCCGCTCGGATTAGTCTACATGGCAGGCAACGCTTATGTCGTGCGCAAGGATATTCGTGAGAAGCTGGGTGTGCCGCCTATCAAGACCTATAAGGAGTTAATTGATTTTGCTTACAAGGTGAAGGAGAAGGAGCCAGGCATCGCCCCGTTCACGGCGGCAGGAACCTCCGGGCAGCAGACGTATTCGATTGTCGGCCAGCGCAGTCTTCATGATTACATTACGCATGCGCGGTTTACCCATGCACTCGGAAGCAGTCTGACCTTATACTACAAAAATAATGATGGCAAGGTATTCAATCTGTTCGAGGATAAGGAACCGATTATGACATGGTTGAAGGAGGCCAGACAGATGTATAAAGATGGCCTCGTATACAAGGATATTTTGACTGCGAAGGATTTCATCCAGCCTTTCATGAGCGGGAAAGCCGCTATCGTGACGAAGGGATCGTTCGGTACAGGACTCTCCTTCGATCAGCAGTTCAAGAGCAATGTTCCGAACGGTGATCTGGAGACCGTGACCTTCTTCGATCCGACCAAAGGGGCAAATATCTCGAACTTCAAGCAGTGGAACTTCCTTGCTGTTCCGAAGGTAAGCAAAAATAAGGAACGCGCAGTTATGTTTATGGACTGGGCGAATCAGAAGGATAACTATGATCTGCTGTCCTACGGGATACAAGGGAAGCATTGGGAAGCTATTGGCGACAAGGAATATAAAGTGCTTGATACGAAGGGGTATTCACAATTTGGCTACGTATGGGTATGGAATCCTATTGATGAACGGACGGATGCGGGAGCAGACAAAACATACGAACATTTTGATGCTGTGCTTCGTGATGCAGACAGTTTCACGAAGGATATATTGACGGGATTCGAATTCGATTCCTCTGCTGTACAGAATGACCTTAGCCAATATAATACGGTCGAGGCGAAGTACTATCCTGCATTGTTCAATGGCGTCCTTGATCCTGAGGAGACACTGAAGAAATTCGAGGCTGAAGCAGGGCCTTCCCTCAAGCGGATTCAGCAGGAGCTGCAGCGTCAAATCGATGCCTTCTTGGCAAAGAAGTAGCTCATCAAAAAAAGAGGCTATCCAGAAGTCTTGCGACTTCATGGATAGCCACTTCGTTCTTCTTACAAGTAACCCCAGATCATCGTGAACAATGTACCGAACAACGTCACGAGAGCTACGAATAACGCGTACAGAATATTCGTATAGTTGGCTGTTTTCGTTGTCTTATCTTCATCGATATGCATGAACAGGAATAATTGCACGGCAGCCTGGATAGCTGCGCAGATAATCAAGATTGTAAGTCCTGTTGTGAATGACATATCCCATACAATGACGGCTAACGCAACGACAGAAAGGACGAGAGAGAAGACATAACCCATTACATGACGTATCGGGAATAGTTGTTTCATATCACATCATTCCTTTCAAGTATACGAAGCTGAAGATAAAGATCCATACTACGTCAAGGAAGTGCCAGTACAGCGAGAAGATGAACGACTTGTTCGCTGTATCATGTGTAAATCCTTCACGCTTGATTTGCATCATCAATCCGGATCCCCACAGAAGACCCATCGTTACGTGCGCACCGTGTGTTCCAAGCAAGACGAACAAGCTGGACAGGAAGGCGGAAGTTTGCAGTGTTGCACCTTCATGCACGTAAGTGACAAATTCGAAAATCTCAACGCCTAGGAAGCCTAGGCCGAGCAGCAGCGTGATTCCGAAGAAGACCATGGCTGGCTTCTTCAGCTTCATGCGCATACTGTGAATCGCAAGTCCGCAAGTGAAGCTACTCGTTAAGAGCAGGAATGTCTCTAGCAATACAGGCTTGATTTCAAAGATTTCTTTGGCAGACGGGCCGTTGCCCGTACGAGTCCACAGTGTAAAGTAAACGGCGAACAAAGTCGCGAAGAGTACAATCTCCGCGCCGAGGAACAGCCAGAAGCCGAAGATTCGGTTACGGTTCTCCTCTGTCTGATATTCTAGCGGCAGCGTATTATCGATCTTCATGCTCTATCACCCCGCAATTGTTGTTCCGTCTTTTTGATTTCCTTCACCGAGATATGGCGGCCATGATCCCGTTCAAAGGAACGTACTGCAAGCATAATCAGAATGAGGAAGCTTGTGATAATGGCAGGTGTCCACCACATAAATACCATAAAGAATCCCCAGAAGAAGAAGATAACACCGAGAATGAACGGCTGGCCGTTATTGTTCGGCATATGAATTTCTTCAAGCTCACCTTCGAACAATGGTTGCTTGTTCTTTTTCCAGAGCCAGAAGGCATCAAGGCTCTTCACCTTTGGAACGATAGCAAAGTTATATTCAGGCACCGGACTGTGCGTTGCCCATTCAAGCGAGCGTGCATCCCACGGATCGCTCGTTGTATCTCTAGGCTGGTAGCGGAAGCTCCAGTAAATGTTGTACACGAGAATCGCGAAGCCGATAGCAAGACCGACAGAACCGATTGTTGCAAGCAAGTTGAGCGGGCCGAAGCCAGTTTCTGCAGAGTACGTGTACATACGGCGTGTCATACCTTTCAGTCCCAAGAAGAACAATGGAAGGAATGTCACGTTAAAGAAGATTGCGATGAACCAGAAGCTGATCTTACCAAGACGCTCGTTCAGGCGGAAGCCGAACAATTTAGGGAACCAGTAGTACATACCTGCGATAACCGCAAATACGGTACCTGGAATCAATACGTAGTGGAAGTGAGCAACCAAGAACATCGTATTGTGATACTGATAGTCAGCACTTGCCATTGCAAGCATAACGCCCGTTACGCCACCAATCGTGAAGATTGGAATGAAGGCAAGGGAGTACAGCATCGGTGTTGTGAACTGTATCTTACCCTTTCGCAGGGTGAACAGCCAGTTAAATATCTTAACCCCGGTCGGAATCGAGATCGCCATCGTACTAACGGAGAAGAATCCGTTAACCATTGCGCCGTGACCCATCGTGTAGAAGTGATGCGCCCACACGAGGAAGGACAAGAGCGAGATGGCTACCATACTGACAACCATCGATTTGTAACCGTACAAGTTCTTGCGAGAGAACGTTGAGATAATTTCACTATATATACCGAAGGCCGGCAAGATAACGATATATACCTCAGGATGTCCCCATACCCAGAACAGGTTGGCCCAGAGCATATCCATACCGCCGTTGGCCATCGAGAAGAACTGAGAGCCGAACATGCGGTCGAATGTCATAAGCGCAAGCGCTACAGTCAATACAGGGAATGCGAACAAAATGATAACGTTCGTGATCAGAACCGACCACGTGAACATTGGCATTTTCATCAATGTCATGCCAGGCGCTCGCATTCTCAAGATTGTAACGATGAAGTTGACGCCTGTCATCAAAGTACCAAGACCTGCAATCTGCAATGCGATCGCATAGAAGTTATTCCCGATCTTCGGTGCAAGCTCAGGACCTGCAAGCGGGAAGTAAGAAGTCCAGCCTGCGTCCGGGGAGCCCCCGATAACGAACGAGATGTTGAACAGCATTGCTCCCCAGAAGAACAGCCAGAAGCTGACTGCGTTCAGGCGAGGGAATGCGACGTCGCGCGCCCCGATTTGGAGTGGTATAACTACGTTCATCAAGCCGATAATAAATGGCATCGCCATAAAGAGAATCATAATAACGCCGTGCGTTGTAAATACTTCATTATAGTGCTGGGCATCCAGGAACTTCATATCAGGTGCAGCCAGCTGCGTACGCATCATCAGAGCGTCCATACCGCCGCGGAACAGCATGACCAGGGCACTCAGGATGTACATGATACCGATTTTCTTATGGTCAACGGTTGTCAGCCATTCCCGCCACAGATAGCCCCATTTTTTGAAATAGGTCAAGCTGAAGATGATGGCTATCGTCACGAGCACGATGCTGGCCATAGCGCCATAAATCATCGGTTCGCCGGTAACGAAAAATTCGTCCCATTTCATAGTCTCAAATTACTCCTTTCTTGTTCAATCTAGTTGCCATGTTGAGAATGATCCATCTCTTGGTGTTCATCGTTGGAATGTTCCATGTTCGAATGATCCATTTTCGAGTGGTCCATTTCTTTATCCGATTCCTTATGAGAGTCGTCATGAGACGATCCACCATGATTGTGGCCGCCATGTTCGCCCTCTGGTGCTGGTCTGAATGTCAAGTGTGTGGAGGAATAAGATTTCCGTCCTACAAATTCGGTCTTCAGCAAGGAGTTGAATTCCTCTTCTGTTAATTCAGAAGCGGTACCCTTCACTTCTTTTACCCACTCTGTGTACTTGGTAGGGGACATTGCGAGCACTTCGAATTGCATGTGCGCAAAGCCTTTACCGCTGAAGTTCGAGTTTTTACCCATGAATGAACCTTCATGATCAGCTGCAAGGTGAAGCGTCGTCACCATGTCGCTCATCGCGTACTTCTGACCGCCAAGCTGCGGTACCCAGAAGCTTGTAATCGGTCCGTAAGAATAGAGACGGAACTCGATTGGGCGATTCGTAGGGATATTCAGATAGTTCACCGTTTCAATGCCTTCTTCTGGATAGCTGAAATGCCATTTGAAGTTGGATGATGCGGCATAGATAACGAGTGGCTTCTGATTGTCATAGCCTTCTGGAGGCGATTCTACTGCAACAGTAGAGCGAATCGTCACAACAGATAGCACGGTTACAATAATGACCGGAATTAACGTCCACGTAATTTCCAGCCACTTGCTGCCTTCCTCATGAGGAGGCTCATAATCAGGTGCTGATTTTGAAGCGCGATACTTCGTTAACATGAAAATATAAAGTGCGTACACGACGAACAAAATTCCTGCCATCATAATCATGGAGAAAATAATGACGTCGGACTGCGTCTTGGCCTGAGGACCTTTCGGATTCAAAACATCTAATGAATCACAACCGGTCAAGAGGACAAGAAGAGCTGCGAATAAGGTGAATAACAACCCTTTCTTTTTCATCAAGGTACCCCTTTCTCTGTTGGTTGGCTTTATATATAGTAGGAAATCGGGATATTGTAACCATGCTATATCTTATTAGGAAGCACTCTGAATTACAAATGACATAGTGATCCTTAGTTGACATAGATATCCATATAAGGATCAAGTTTTCCTGCCCAAATTAAGCCCAAAAGCCGAAAAAGTGATAAATATCATTGAATTTCCGCCAAAATCGCCGTTTTTGAAATTTGTTCATAATTGCCTCTAAGACCATCAAGTGTACCAATACTGTCACAATTGTGAGCCCTTCAAAGGCGGTAAAACCCACATTATTCCTCAATTTTAAAGGATTTGTGTACAACAGAAGTGAATGTGCAAGTTGGTATGAACCGTGGTAGATAAGCAATAGGGAGATCCGAATTGCTCGTTCTAACGCACGCTCGCTCCGTTTTGTAATACATCGTTTACGAACAGCACAGAATAACCATTCATAACGATTGTTAGGAAATAATTCTAATTTTAAGTAGGATAGAGTGTTTTTAGCTCTAATTACTCGCGAATTCGCCGGTTTTCGCTAGAATACGACACCTTATGAGGTAGAATATATCATCCGCTATCCGAGGAAGGCGGATTTTGATATATTTTTATGTGGGTTCGAGGACAGTGGCGGTACACCAATTTATTTGCGGAACATGGGGGTAACGAGGTGAAGGTTGGGCAATTTCTTAGGTTAGTTGAAATCCAAACGAAAGTAGCGAGCATGATACCGTTCTTCATCGGAACGTTATACGCGCTATATCGATTTCATGAATTTCGGCTAGTTCCATTTCTACTTATGTTCGCCTCATTATTGTCTTTCGACATGGCGACCACGGCCATTAATAATTATATTGATTACAAAAAGGCGATTAAAACACACGGGTATGGTTATGAAGTACACAATGCGATTGTATCCTATGGACTCAAGGAGTCGAGGGTAGTTGGGGTCATTGCGACGCTTCTTGTAACGGCCATAAGTTCTGGGGTTGCCCTGGTGCTGCAGACGGATATTCTTATTCTTGGGTTAGGAGGCTTGTCATTCCTTGTAGGTTTCCTCTATTCGCTAGGTCCGATTGCGATATCACGAATGCCGCTTGGCGAGTTGTTCTCCGGATTGTTTATGGGGTTCGTTATCATTTTCATTTCTACATACATACATGTAGACAAGGAACAGCTTGTATCACTGGCGATTGACTTCCGGATGGCTCATCTCGATATCAATCTAATAGAAGTGCTGTTGGTGTTCGCGATATCGATTCCAGCTGTTCTGAGCATAGCGAATATTATGTTGGCCAATAATATTTGCGACATTGAGGATGATCTGGCGAACAAGCGATATACACTGCCCGTGTATATCGGGAAGCCGAGCGCACTGATGTTGTTCCAATGGTTGTATGTGGCGGCGTACCTGGACGTCATTGTCCTCTTTGCCATCGGGGTACACCCTGTGCTGTTGCTGCTTATTGTGGCGACGTTCATTCCGGTACGAAGAAATATGAAGAAATTCATAACGAAGCAGACGAAGGAACATACCTTTGTACTGGCCGTGAAGAACTTCATTCTGATGAATGCTGCTCGTATCCTTGTGTTGGGATTAGCAATCTTATTCTCTTGAACATAAGACAAGGGATGTGCCGCTTGGCACATCCCTTGTCTTATTTGTCCGCAAAAAGACGTCATCCATGTAGGACATTGACGTCCTCCGAACCGTAAAGGTGAATGATCACCTACACTCGCCCCATCAATTGATTTGCGATAATGACGGCTTTCTCTTCTCTCGTCAGAGATTTAAAGACGAGATCATAAGAGTGGTCAATGAGCATCTGGATATCTTGATCACTCAAGCTGCCATTGAGCGCCACCGTGTTCCAATGTCGCTTGTTCATGTGATAACCCGGTGTAATCTCGGCGAATTGCTCGCGCAGGGACTCGGCACGGAAGGGGTCACACTTCAACGTAACACTTGGACAACCGTCCGTTTCACGGAACAAAGCAAATATTTTGCCACCTACACGGAATACGGGGACATCGTCTCCGAACGGGTAGGTCAGACGAGCGCCTTGTTTGTCAAAACAATAGTCATTCCAATCCTGCATGTCGAAACATTCCTTTTCATAGATGAAGATAGTTATCTTTAGCATATCGAAAGGTTGATAGAAATGCAACGGGGCGGATTGACTTCTGTAAGTTCATTTAAAAAAATTGTCGAATTTGCTGAAAATACGGCGATAGATTTCTCTTGTTGCGGAAAGGTGGAGTTGGAGATGGAAATGGACTATCCATGAATTCGGATCGGTAGGCTGGAGAGTTTGTGGCTGTGATCAGGCATATGCTCGTCAATGTGGAAGGTTTCCGATGCGGAAGCGAAAGGGAACCGCTTGACGAAGGATGTTAGCGCATATTCTGCCTCCAGCCGGGCAAGTGGTGCGCCAAGACAGAAATGGTGGCCACTGCCGAAGGTCAAATGCTTGTCGTTGCCTATACGATGAATATCGAATTTCTCTGGATGGGCAAATTGTCTGTCGTCACGATTTGCGGAACTCATCCAAGCGATCACGATCTGCCCCTTCTTCATAGGCGGGCCGAACACATTCGTATCCTGCGTGATTGTACGATCAATGGATATGTGGAACCGGTAGCGCAGCACTTCGTCGATTGTTTGCGGGACAAGCTCGGGATGTTGGCACAGTTCATCGTAAGCAGACGGTTGATCATAGAGCAGACTATAGAAACAATTCGTTATGAGTGTAGTTGTCGTTTCATTTCCGGCACCCAAGAGGCCGATACCGGTTCTTGCGATTTCCTCATCGGTCAATCGGCTTCCTTCGTATTCTGCCATGGTCAGGTCGGACAAGATGTCATCTTGAGGGTGTGCTCGTTTCTCCAAAACAAGGGGGAGTAAATATGCTGAGAATTCTTTAATGGCCGTGTCTTTTTGAAGCTTCTGCTGCTCAATGCTCCCCCGATGATGGCCCATGAACAAAATGTTGGACCAGTGTTTGATCTGTTCCCAGTCCCGTGACGGCACGCCAAGCAGGTTGGCAATTACGGTCACAGGCAGCGGGACAGCGTATGCATTCACAATGTCCACCGTGTTCTGTGATTGCATGTTGTCAAGTAATCCATCGACGATTGCTTGAATTTTCGGTTTCCACTGATCCAAGCTGCGTGGAACGAATGCTTTGGCAATAAGCGCACGGCGCTTACGATGTATCGGCGGATCCGAGAGGGTCAGGCTGATACCGCTGTTATCCCTCGGAACGGGGACGATACTACGCTCGCGAACGCTGGAGAAGAGTTGATGATCCGAGAGAACTCGTTTTGCATCCTCATAGCGGAATACATTCCACACATCCTGCTCTGCGTCGTAATAGACAGGGTTCTTTTCACGCATATGCTGGAACCAGGCATACGGATTCCACAACTGCTCTTTCGTGTTGAACCCAGTAATCTCATGAATAAAAATTTCACCCTTTGTTATCAATTGATTTACCTCCTCCGTAATTGTATAGCTGGTCGTTAAGAGTTTCGATCCAGTTCAGTTCGCTTTGAAGCTTCTTGATCAGGAATTGAAACGTGCTCAGGGCGAAAGGTTTGCCTTCGGTGAGTGACTGTCCTTGGGTAATGATTTCGAGTTGGCTGCGAAGATAATCGGTTCGGGCGTTCAAAATCGCCTGCTGTTCGGGAACCTGCAAATAATCGAACAAACTAACGCGAACAATGAATTCATTCTCATGAGCTGCAAATTCCGGAGGGAATTCCCGCAGCAGCTTATGGAACATCTTTTTTCCTAGCTCAGTAATGGCGTACATGTGGCGGGAAGGCTTTCCAGACTGGGTATCCACTTCCTTCGTAATGGCTCCCATCTGTTCGAACTTGCGAAGGGAGGGATAGAGCATGTTGTTGTTGACGCGGATGGAGTCGGCGAACAGACGCTCCAACTGCTTCTTTACCTCATAGCCGTGCTTGGGCTTAATCATGAGATGATGAAGCAACAATATATCGATGTACATATGTCCTCCTGTTCGTATATAAATTAGAGCATAGGTTATTTTAACCTATGCTCAGGGATAATTGATCATATGCGGCTTAGTAAATGTAAATACATGTAAAAAGTGTGAATTATCTATTTGTCGGGACGATACACCATGCAGTATTGTTGGGATACGCTGTTCCCGGGCATTGGGATTGTATCCACCACTTCGAATCCATAATGTCCATACAAGGAAATGTTGCTCGGGTTATGTGTCTCCAGCGTGCAAGGAATGCCACGCGCATCGCACTCAGAGAGCAAGGGCCTCATTAATTGGCTGACGAAACCCTGGCCGCGGAATTGCGGCTGCACGACAAGCATGTCCAAATGGATATAATCCTGCTCGTTCAGTTCGGATATCCAGGCGGAGCTCATAGAGTTAAGCGTTGACAATCCACGTATAAATTGATGGATGCTGATATAACGGCACATCGGGATTGATTTGATAATTGCACAAGCAATTCGGTACAAGTACTGTGCATGTGAGAACCGGGACACTCCTGTCCGCTCAGAACGGAACACGAGGGCAACGGCTTCAAGCTGTTCGGACGTTGCATACAGGTCGGCTTCCTGATACAGCATGGCAATATAGTTGCGGAAGAAGATGATGAGCACCTCAAGGCGGGTTGTCCGCTCCGGAAGCATGTGCTCATATAGCGGGTCATCCATGAAGCCTTGCGCAAGGACGACGGCAGCTTGGCGGATATCTGTGCGGCGTAGTTTTACGTAGTTGGGTTCGGAAGTTCTGTTCGTTGTAACGTTAGCGTGACTTGCTCTTGAATTACAAATGGTTCCACCTCGGATCATGATTCAATGTAAATAAGGCTCCACGTTAGGCTTTCCTTGCTTGTTCATTTAGTCGGCCGAATTTCGGAAACCTCCTGTCTATCGTACTGCTGCGCATTCGTCTAAGTCAACGCATGTGCCCTTACTCCCGTTTGCCGTTGTGGATGAAGTTCGAGTGTGCAGCAGGTTGAATGATATCCCCTAATATAGTAAATAAGCCGTGCAGGACTCCTTACCGCGATTGAATGCGGCTTCGGGATCTTTTGCGCGGCTTTTCTTTTTTTATTTGTTAGTGCTGTGCTGCTTTCCTGGCAAGCTCGAACCCGGGTTGCCTTCGCCATGGCGCTGCTGGTTGCGCTTTGCCTTCTGCTGGTCTTCATGCAGCTTATCCACGAATTGCTTGGTGTCTTCCATTGAACAGATCCCTCCTTGTTAGGCACTCCTTGATACTATAACCGGTTGAAGGGAAAATCATGTCCACATAAGTCGTATTTATTGTTGAATTGCGGCTCCTGTTACTTGTTCCTCGTTGTCAAATAGATGATGCCTAAAATAGCGGCATAGGTATAGGTGAACACCCTTGAAGTCATTTTCATGGTTTCATCATCGGTAAATAGTTGGATGAAAAATTAATGCCCAGAACGATGCCGAAACCGATGTAAACTCCTTTGTAAAATTCGGAGTAAATCCCCGTCTTTTTATTCGCTCTATCTGGCTGCTCCCTATCGTCCCTTATTCTGAGTAGGAGCATCATAATTACGAAATATAAAATGGCGCCAGAAACGGCAATCTCCTTTGTGAGAGGATTGGGGATGAAAAAGTACGCAAAAACGGCAAATGCTACGATGACCGCCAACAGAATGTAATTGACTGTAGTTTTTTTCAATTTAAATCACTCCTGTTTGAGCCGATCCGAATTTCGTTGAAGTGGAAAAAGCTCTTGCTGCAATCGAAAGAATACCTGATGATGTCATTGAGCGCGGTCCGGAAGCGATCATGGAGTGGTTCAATACGAACACGGAATTTCGCGTCTCCGAGTATCAAACGAGCGGAATTGTTGGTTGCACATCTGCAGTAGGATTAGCCATAGCAGCTCTTGTTTTTGCACCAGCTAAGATTACCAAAATAAAAGACGCCATTAAGGCAGCTGGCGGAACTGTGAAATTCGTGACAAAAGTGCTGGAAACCTACAAAGTGGCCAAAGGAATGGGCTTGTCTACGATGGAGGCTATCAAAATGGGTGTGCAAGAGCGGTGAGGTCTATTTTTATTCGATCAAATCACACTCCCTCCTTTTTTACTAGATCATATTATTACACTGTCTCTATATGACTCCTAACAAATTTCGTGAAAGATAGAATCTGATGGTTACTCATATGATATGTGATCGTGCAGTATAAAGCAAAATGCCAGGTGCATGGCCCTAAAAAAGAGCTATTCTGCTTTATACGTTGTATAAAGTGAATAGCCCTATGCGGTAGGTGAAGATAAATTGCAAAGCAAATTAACAAGTTACACAATTGTCTCGTTCAGCCATTGCTCCATTGTGTGGCGTCGCGATAAGGAGTGTCTCTGGGCATTCACGATCGCATCCATCGCATGGAATGGGGAACGTGGAGCCTCTTCTTGCGCGCGCTCTCGCATCCATTGCAGTGTCTCCGGATGTCGGGAGAAGATCGACAACTGCGCAACCAATTCTTCTGCATCCTCCGCACAGCAGGCAACCCCGCTGCGCAGCAAGTAGCGAATGTTATCCTGTTCTTGACCAGGAAGCGGCTTATAGACGAGCAGTGGCAGCTGTTGGACAACTGCCTCGGAGGTAGTAACACCGCCGGATTTCGTAATCATTAGGTCGGACATCGCCATATATTCGTGAACAGGCTTCACATAGCCTTCAATACGAACATGCAGCGGGCTGGATTCGGCCCAGCGTTCCAATTGTGAACGAAGCTTATCGTTGCTGCCGCAAATGATGATAAATTGCATATCCTGTGCCCATCCAGCTTGCTCAATGACATCCAACATGGATGGATCCATCAAACCGCAGCCACCGCCCATCAGGAGAACGGTCAGCTTGGAGGAATCAAGTTCATACTTCTTGCGCAGTTCTGTCTTCGAATACGATTCATAGAAGGCGGGACGAACCGGAATTCCCGTCACCTGAATGCGGGATTGAGGAACACCCTGCTCAATCAATTGCGTCTTGGCATCTTCAGAGCCAGCTAAATATAAATCTGTATAAGGATGCAGCCAGAAGCTGTGATCTGTATGGTCAGTAATGACCGTGACAGCTGGGCAATCAATCATGCCGCGCTCCTTCAGCTTCGATACTGCTGCACTGGCAGCAGGGAACGTACTGACAATGACAGTTGGCTTCATCTGCTCTACGAGCTTTATCAGCGGGCGCAAGCTTGTGAAGCGGACTCCCTTCAATAACTGTGCTAGTTTACGATCCTTGCGAGTCATATTGAACAAATACCCGTACATGCTAGGGAACAGCTTCACCCATTGTACGAAGCAATACGTGCCGACACTGTGCAAGTGAGGAGATACCTGCTCCATATAATCAACAACGTGTACATCTGCTTCTGTGCCGTACCAACGTTCAGCCGTTTCTTTAATTGCTTGTGCAGTCTGCATATGGCCGTGGCCTATCGAGCCTGATAGTACAAGCACCTTCGCCCTGCCCGGTGTGGACGGTGCTTCCATCCGTTCGAACATGTTCATAACACTCCTTCGCCGTAGTTGAGTCTTCGTCTATATATTCGATTGCGCTGAGCTGCCAATCGTTTCCTTGTTATCTGGTACTAATATCGTATCCTAACTCCTCATTCATGAAAATGGCCCTCAGTTCGGTTATATCCTAGACCTGAGTCGGGCATGCTGTCCGGACTCTTTTCCAGTTCCATCCGCTATTGGTCCTATTTATGGGGGTTTTTAGCTTTTTTTATTACTTACCTTTTCCAATGGGATTTGACCCAAAATTAAGTAATTGTTCTATAATGAACGAGAAGGTCTGAGAAAGGTGTGAGTCTGGCATGCAGCATAAGCTGTTGATCGTAGAAGATGACGCTTCTATTGTAGAAATGGTATCGGATTATTTGAGTAGGGAAGGATTTTATGTAGTGACCGCAACCAATGGTGAAGAAGGCATGGCCAAGTTCACCTCTGACACATACGATATGATGATTGTCGATCTGATGATGCCGAAGCTAGATGGATTTGAGATGATTAAGCTTGTTCGAGAGCGGAGCGCAATCCCTATTCTCATTATGTCCGCGAAGGACAGCGATGTAGACAAGGCACTCGGACTTGGCTTCGGCGCAGATGATTATATCGCGAAGCCCTTCTCGATGATAGAGATCTCTGCGAGAATCAAGGCAGCAATTAGACGCGCTACGAAGTATGTTCAGATCGATACGGTGAAGCCAATGCCCGAACAGAACGTCATTCAGGCAGGTCAACTGCTCATCGATCTTGATAATTATCTTGTACAGAAGCAAGAAGAAACTATGAAACTCACTTCCAAAGAATTCGATATTTTAAAGTTATTCGTAACCAACCCGAATCGTGTGTTCACAAAAGCACAAATATATGGATTTGTATGGAACGATGAATACTATGGCGATGAAAATGTCATTAACGTTCACATTCGCCGGCTGCGGGAGAAGATAGAGGACGATCCGTCGAATCCTACCCATATTAAGACCTTGTGGGGGATCGGCTACAAGTGGGAAGGTTGAGCAATGATGATAACGGGCCTTTTATCTATATGTATGGTAATCCTGTTGATCGTAGTCTACACGCAGCATGTGAATCATTCAAGACGCAATCAGCAATTAACAGAAATTCAAAAAAAGCTGGAACAAATTCATCGAACACAATCTGCGGAGAAGCTCCTGCTGTTCACGGATGATAAGCAGATTATTGGGGTCATTGAACAAATAAATGAATTACTGGTCGATCATGAGAAGGCACTGGCGAATTATGCGAAGACGGAGATCGCGATGAGGAAGATGATATCGAACATCTCTCATGATCTGAAGACCCCGCTTACCGTTGTACTTGGTTACTTGGAGACGCTGAATCTGAGCAGTGAGCGCATCAGTGACGAAGAACGGAATCGCCTGCTCACACGGGTGCATGGCAAGACGGTAGAAGTAATCGAGCTTATACATACCTTTTTTGATTTAGCGAAGCTAGAATCTGGGGACAAGCATGTCGAGCTGACTCGAGTCGATATGAGCGAGCTATGCCGCAAAAATATTCTCCAATTTTATGAGCGGCTTACAAAGAGGGGGTTCGAGGTTGATATTCAGATTCCGGAAGCTTCTCTCTATGCGAGAGGGAATGAAGACGCACTGGATCGCATGCTGAACAATCTCATCTCTAATGCGATAGAGTATGGGGCTGATGGCCATGTGCTGGGCATAGCCCTGCGCAGTGATGATGCGCATTTGTTCGTTGATGTGTGGGATCGTGGCAAGGGGATTCCAGAACAGCACCAAGACCGTGTTTTTGAGCGCATGTATACACTGGAGGATTCCCGCAACAAAAATTATGAAGGCAGCGGATTGGGGTTAACGATCACGAAGCGGCTCGCTGAATCAATGGGCGGTTCGATAGAACTTCATAGTAAGCCGTATAAAAAAACGATTTTTACAATTAAGCTCCTGCGAATGTCTTGAGGTATTCTACAAGAAACCGGTCAGTGCTGGCTGTGAATGAATAGACGGTTCAGGTCTGATGACGTCGAAGGAAGGGTCACGAGGTTCGAAGAGATTTTGCTGTGCTGTAACCAGTATGGCACTCTGCGGACCTTATTTGTATGTCAAGACAGAAAGAACGTAAGGAATTCGTAAGGATTAGGTAAGAAATAAGAAATAGCTAATCGATACAATGAAGACATCAGAAGAGATGAGAGGGGTAAATGAAATGACCTTCCTTGTACGGACGCATCGATTGACGAAGAATTATCAAGGCAAAGATGTCGTATCGAATGTGAGCATGAATATTAAGAAGGGCGAGATATACGGATTCCTTGGCCCCAATGGGGCGGGGAAGACAACGATTATGAAAATGATGACGAATCTCTTGCAGCCAACGAGCGGTGAGATTGAGATGTTCGGCGAGAAGATGACACCCTCATCCTATTCCTTGCTATCTCGCATGGGGACAATTATTGAGCAGCCAATCTTCTATGATCGTCTTACTGCGCAGGAGAATCTGGAGCTCCATTGTGAATACATGGGCTACCATAATAAGAAGGCGATTGAGGAAGCACTGGAACTGGTAGGGCTGAACGGCATCGAACGCAAGCAGGTGAAGGACTTCTCCCTCGGGATGAAGCAGCGTCTAGGCATTGCGCGGGCCATATCGATCAAGCCAGAGCTGTTGCTCCTGGATGAGCCGATTAATGGTCTTGACCCGATTGGGATTAAGGAGATACGTGACCTGTTCAAGAAGCTATCACGCGAGTTCGGTATTACGCTCTTGATCTCCAGCCACATCTTAGGGGAAATGGAGCTTGTTGCAGATACGATCGGTGTCATTAACCATGGGGTGCTGTTGGAGGAAGTGCCAATGGATCGGGTTCGGGCGCAGCAGTCCGAATTCATTGAGGTCATCACTGATAATGCGAGCAAGGCAGCCTATGTGCTTGAAGAAGTCATGCATATTTCGAATTTCCGCATTACGGACAACCGGATCATCCGCATCTATCAATCGGGGGTGTCTCAGCAAGATATTACGAAGGCATTTGTTATGAACGATGTCATGGTAGAGTCTGTCCATAAGAAGCATCATTCCTTGGAGGATTACTTTATGAAGCTGTTGAATGGAGGGGCTGCTCGTGAATAAGCTCATTCGACTGGAACTGCAGAAATTCCGGTTTGCTACCTATATACGTACGGCCATGTATATCACGATCGGGATATTCCTCTTTATTTTGCTTGGAATCTATGGAGATACACGCGATATCGCGTTCAAGAACTTGCCCGAGGTATTAGGCATCATCGATACTTTTGTGAAGGTAGCTTTCATTATTACTGCCTCGGTATTGCTAAGCCGAATGGTTATTGATGAGTTTAAGAGCAAGTCTATCACGGTCATGTTCATGTACCCGATTCCACGGAAAAAGCTCATGACAGCCAAGCTGATCATTGTGGTCTTGTACACCTTCATCGCCATTATTCTATCAAATATTGTACTAATCAGTGGATTCCTTTTATACAATTCTTATGCGCACACTGTACCCGGGACGGCGACAATAAGTATGGTTACGCATCAAGTGGCAACTAGTGTTATCAACTCCTTAGCAGCAAGCTGCTTAAGTCTGATTCCATTATGGTTCGGCATGCGCAAATATTCAGCGGCGGCGACCATTACGAGCTCCATTCTAATTGCAGGCTTTCTAGGCTCGTCGACTGGTGGATTTACCTTGTGGTCCATTATCGCAGTGCCATTTGCTTTTGCTGCGCTTGGTGTAGTGATTGGTTACTTGACGATTCGCAAGATTGACACGATCGACCTGTATAAATAAAAATAGATGCAGCGAAATACCTTGTTGTGACAGCGATGTGACATGCCCAAATTGGTGACAAATTTCAGAAGGGTTCTGGAAAAAAGGTGCAGCACATTGCGGGCTGCTTGTAAAGAGGAAAGAAGGCACAATGTCTTTTTTCTTCTTTTTTTCACTTTTTTTCGACATATTTGTGAAATTTGACACAATGTTCTTATTTTGATCAAGTAATTGCTTTATAATTGTGATAAATATCACATTGCAGCGTTTCTGTATCTGACAGAATACAACTGGAACATGTAATCAACGTCATTGATCCCGTGTTCGACGCAGGCATTACAGCCTATTCAGCATAGGAATGAGAGTATAAATAGAAAGGTGGAAGGACAACGATATGTGGGATACGATCTTATTATCGCGCATTCAGTTTGCATCGACGACGATTTTTCACTTCTTCTTCGTACCGGTATCGATTGGTCTAGCATTGCTCATCGCAATGATGGAGACGATGTATGTCGTCAAGGGAAATGAAGAGTACAAGAAGATGACGAAGTTCTGGGGGAAGCTGTTCCTCATTAACTTCGGTGTCGGTGTTGTCACAGGTATTATTCAGGAATTCCAGTTCGGGATGAACTGGTCGAACTATTCTCGCTTCGTCGGAGACGTGTTCGGTGCGCCGCTTGCGATTGAAGCATTGCTGGCATTCTTTATGGAATCAACGTTTATCGGATTATGGATATTTGGATGGGATCGCTTATCGAAGAAGGTGCACTGCTTGTGCATTTGGCTTGTAGCCATCGGTACAACGTTGTCCGCCTTGTGGATCTTGGCGGCGAACTCCTTCATGCAGCGTCCGGTCGGATTCGAGATTAACAATGGCCGTGCGGAAATGAACGATTTCTTCGCGCTGCTGACAAATGGTCAGCTGCTTGTTGAATTCCCGCATACGATTTTCGGTGCATTTGCAACAGGAGCGTTCCTCATCACTGGGGTGAGTGCTTATAAACTGCTGAAGAAGCAGGACGTTTCTTTCTTCCAAAAATCGTTCAAGATTGGTGTTATCGTAGCTACGGTCTCTTCCATTCTGGTTGCGGTCTTCGGTCACCAGCAGGCACAATATTTGATGCATACCCAACCAATGAAGATGGCGGCAAGTGAAGGCTTGTGGGAAACAAGTGGCGACCCTGCGCCGTGGACGGTATTTGCAGCAATCAATACAGACAAGCAAGAGAACAGCTTGGAATTCAAAGTTCCATACTTGCTTAGCTTCCTATCTTATAGTAAGTTCTCCGGTGAAGTTCGCGGGATGAAGGAACTGCAAGCGGAGTATGAACAGTTGTATGGCCCTGGCGATTACATTCCACCGGTGAAGACAACATTCTGGAGCTTCCGCATCATGGTTCTTGCCGGAACATTGATGATTCTGCTTGGCATGTATGGCTGGTTCTTGGCAGCGCGCAAGAAGCTGGGCAATCCGAATAAGTGGTTCATGCGCTTCATGCTCTATGCAATCTCATTGCCGTTCATTGCGAATACAGCAGGTTGGATTATGACGGAAATTGGTCGTCAGCCATGGACGGTATTCGGTCTCATGCGGACAGAAGACAGTATTTCGCCGAGTGTGTCGGGCGGTCAAGTGCTATTCTCGCTTATCGCATTCTCGACAATTTACACCGTACTTGCTATCGTGCTTGTGTATTTGTTCGTTCGTGTCATCAAAAAGGGTCCGAATGAAGTAATGAAGGCAGAACATTCGAATGACCCGTTTGATCAGGAGGGACAACATGTTATCTCTTAATGAATTGTGGTTTCTACTAGTTGGAGTGTTATTTGTCGGATTCTTCTTCTTGGAAGGCTTCGACTTCGGTGTCGGCATGTCGACGAAGTTCTTGGCCCGTACAGATGGGGAGAAACGCGTATTAATCAACTCGATCGGTCCGTTCTGGGATGCCAATGAAGTATGGCTGCTTACGGCCGGCGGGGCGATGTTCGCTGCGTTCCCGAACTGGTATGCTACGCTGTTCAGCGGATATTACACGCCGTTTGTCGTTTTGCTGCTTGCATTGATTGGACGCGGTGTCGCATTCGAATTCCGTGGCAAGAAAGAGACAGAACGCTGGAAGAAGTCTTGGGACTGGGCGATTTTCTTAGGAAGTCTGCTTCCTCCATTCCTGTGCGGGGTTGTATTCGCAGGGCTGATTCAAGGCTTGCCGATTGACGGCCAGATGGAAATGAAGGCTGGACTGTTCGATATGGTGAATGTGTATACATTGCTTGGCGGGGTAACTGTTACGGTACTGTGCCTCGTGCATGGCTTGATGTTTACAACGCTGCGCACAATTGGCTCCTTGCAGGAGCGCGCACGTAAGCAAGCGAAGATGCTGCTAGTGCCTTTGGCGGTATTGTTTGTTGCTTTCGGTGCTATGACGTATTTCAAGACGGATGTATTTGAGGTTCGCGGTGGGATCTTAACAGCTGTTGCTGTAGTTGGGGTTATTGTTTATGTGCTCGCTGGCTATTTCATGGCGAAGAAGCGCGATGGCTGGGCATTCGGCATGACGGGCGGAGTTATCATTCTATCGATCGCGTCTGTCTTTATCGGATTATTCCCGCGTGTTATGATTAGCTCGATTGATAAGGCATTCGACTTAACGATTCATAACGCAGCTTCTGGGCAATACTCATTGAAAGTTATGACGATTGTAGCTCTAACCTTGCTGCCATTCGTTCTAGGATATCAAATTTGGAGTTATTTCGTCTTCCATAAACGGCTTCACGAGAAGGAGCATTTAGAATACTAATGGATAAAAATTTGCTCAAGTATGATGGAGCAAGGCCGACGATGTTCATCATTGCCGTCCTTACTCTTGTGCAAACACTATCCATCATAGGTCTGGCAATCAAGCTGGCGGAGGTTATCTCCGCCTTGTTTGCCGGCGCGCCGTTGCAGGAACAAGCCGCAAATATGGGTCTGTTCCTGCTTGCGTTTACCGTCCGTCAAGTGACGACCTTGCTTATGCAGAAGGTAGCCTACAACTTCGCCGAGAAGACAGGGGTAAACTTGCGGCGTCAGTTGATGGATAAGTTGTTCCAGTATGGGCCTCGCTTCGCCAAGTCAGAAGGTACGGGCAATCTCGTAACTCTTGTGCTTGAAGGGGTCTCCCAGTTCCGCACGTACGTGGAACTGATTCTTCCTCGGATGATGGGTACGGGCATTACGCCAATTCTCATCCTACTCTATGTACTCACGCAAGATACGGCGTCCGGTATTATTTTGATTGTAACGCTGCCGATTTTGATTGTATTTCTGATACTGGTTGGGCTTGCTGCGCGCAAGCAGATGGATCGACAATGGGAGTCGTACCGCATTTTATCGAACCACTTTGTCGATGCGCTTCGGGGCTTGGAGACGCTTCGTTTTCTGGGGCAGAGCCGCAAGCACAGTGATACGATTGGGCAAGTGAGTGACAAGTACCGTTCTGCGACAATGCGTACGCTTCGTGTTGCTTTTCTCTCCTCCTTCGCCCTGGACTTCTTTACGATGTTATCCGTGGCCTCTGTAGCAGTTGGCCTGGGTCTTCGTCTTATTAATGGAGAAATGACATTGGTGACGGGGCTTACGGTGCTGATTCTAGCCCCTGAGTATTTCCTGCCTGTTCGCATGGTTGGCGCGGATTATCACGCAACATTGAACGGGAAAGAAGCTGGAAAAGCAATTGATGCGATCATTAAACATGAAACTGAAGTAGGAGAAAGTGCCTCACAGCTTCCGTCCTCTCTTACTTGGACGAAGGATAGCACAATTGCCTTGTCCGGTATAGGTGTGAAGCATGAAGCGGATGGACCGTCTTCACTGAAGGATGTAACGTGTGAGGTGACGGGGCTTCTGAAAGTCGGCATTGTCGGCGAGAGCGGGGCGGGCAAGTCTACGCTCATTGATGTGCTTGGCGGTTTCCTTCGTCCGACATCAGGACAGTTCACCTTGAACGGCGTGGATGTGCCATCGCTTGCTGAGGAAGCTTGGCGTCAGCTGACGACTTATATTCCTCAGCATCCGTATCTTTTCAACGTGTCGCTCGCTGACAATATCCGATTTTATGCGCCTGAAGCTTCTGATGAAGCAGTGGATCGCGCCCTTGCAGCCGCTGGTTTGTCTACATTGACTGCTGAGCTGCCAAATGGTCGGGATGAGCTTATTGGCAATGGAGGCCGCTCTCTTAGCGGCGGACAGGAGCAGCGTGTGTCGCTTGCTCGTGCATTCCTGAGCGACAGACCGATTATGATGTTGGATGAGCCTACGGCCCATCTGGATATTGAGACAGAATATGAGCTGAAGCAGACGATGCTATCGCTGTTCGAAGGCAAGCTGGTCTTCCTTGCGACGCATCGCCTACATTGGATGGAAGATATGGATTGGATTATCGTCATGGATCATGGAAAGGTAGCAGAGGCAGGTACGCACCAGGAGCTGCTTGAACGCCAAGGCGTGTATTACAGTATGTTGATTTCGCAGCAGGAGGGGATATCGTGACACGTGAACAGAATCAATGGCTGCGCCCTTATTTGCGGCGCTACTGCGGTCGCTTCGCGCTCATTATTTTCCTCGGCATGCTGACAGTACTGTGCGCGAGTGCGCTCATGTTCACCTCCGGATTCTTGATATCCAAATCAGCTGCACGTCCGGAGAACATTCTCATGGTGTATGTACCGATTGTGCTTGTGCGCACATTTGGTATTGGCAGAGCCGTCGTGCATTATGTAGAGCGGCTTGTAGGTCATGATGCCGTGCTTCGTATCTTATCGAAGATGCGTGTTCGCCTGTACCGGATTTTGGAGCCGCAAGCTTTATTCATTCGTTCCCGATTCCGCACAGGGGATGTGCTTGGCGTGCTGGCAGATGATATTGAACATTTGCAAAATGTCTATGTACGTACTATTTTTCCGAGCATTGTCGCGATTGTAATGTATGCGGCAGGGATCGCAGCCCTCGGCTGGTTCGATCTCCCGTTCGCACTGCTGATGGCACTATATATTGCCGTACTCGTCTTCATTCTGCCATGGATATCGCTATGGTTCACACGTCGGAAGCACCGCCTAATGAAGCAGGAGCGCAGCGGGCTATATCGGAAGCTGACGGATGCGGTACTTGGTATGAGCGATTGGGTTATTAGCGGCCGAGCTCCCCAATTCGTCGATTCGTATGAAGCGGATGAGGCGCGAGTGGCCCGTATAGACCGAGATTTACGGATGTGGGCGCGGTGGCGGACACTCATTGCCCAGTCTGTCGTCGGCTTGACGGTCATTACGATGGTGTACTGGGCTGGCGGTCAAGCGGCTGATGGGAATATGCCTGCCGTCATGATTGCGGCGTTCGGCCTTGTTGTATTCCCTCTAATGGACGCCTTCCTGCCGGTATCGGAAGCAGTAGAGAAGCTTCCTCAGTATGAAGATTCGTTAGAACGCCTGTCGGGCATGGGAGAGGCTCCTGTGGAACAAACTGTCAGCAGTGCAGCGAATGTGAAGCCAGAGCTGCTGCAGCAAGCGCGCGAGTCTACCCATATCCGCTTGGATCAAGTCAGCTTCCGGCATGCAGGATCGGCCTCCTTAACGATTGATGGGGTATCACTTGATGTGCCACAAGGCAAGAAGATTGCGCTTATCGGACGCAGCGGTGCCGGTAAGTCCACATTGTCTACCTTAATTCAAGGTGCACTTATGCCGGAGTCCGGCAGCGTCATGATCAATAGTGTTCGCGCTGACGAGTATGGTGAGCATATCCCAGAGATTCTGTCTGTGCTAAATCAACGTCCACATCTATTCGATACGACAGTGGCGAACAATATTCGTCTAGGACGGCGCAGTGCCTCGGATGAAGAGATTCGTCAGGTAGCGGAACAAGTGAAGCTGGATACACTTATTGCTTCTCTCCCGAGAGGGTATGATACGGCGATGATGGAGACCGGACAGCGCTTCTCCGGAGGGGAGCGGCAGCGTATCGCGCTGGCGCGCGTACTGCTTCAGCGTACGCCAGTCGTCATCCTCGATGAGCCGACAGTTGGTCTCGATCCGAAGACGGAGCGGGAGCTGCTGGCGACCATGTTCGAGACGATGAAGGGCAAATCGCTCATCTGGATTACCCACCATCTTGTTGGTGTTGAGCAGATGGATGAGATCGTATTTATCGAAAATGGTCAGGTGGAAATGCGTGGTACGCATGCCGAGCTTATGGAGCAGTATCCGCGCTACCGCAACTTGTATCATTTAGATCGCCCAGGCAAAGGGTTACTGTAATCTTCATAGCGTTTGAGGCTTTGTTTTTTATGCTTCTATAATAGAAGAATTAGAAAAAGTCAGGATAGCATCAGGGTGAGACTCTGGTGCTATTTTTTCAATATGAGTACTTTCTTTGCTATCGTTCCCGATGTTTTTCGTAAACAGGAAGGAAGATGGACAGGGTGATCGAATTTCTAATGAAGGAGATTGATAACGGTTTAAATAGGGTAATAAATAAGTAGCATTGAACTGCAGCTCGGCATTTACCTGAGAATGAGAAATGAATACTTCGCCTTATTTAACAGCATAATGAAGAAGGTATGTCTGAATTATGACCCAATTGAGAAAGAATATCATTTTCATATTATAATTATTATAAAATAGCTTGACAGATTGAATCGTTTAGTTAATAATAATTATTATAAAGTGTGTTCCCGAGTGTGTTGTTACCGACATGCTCTAAATAAATCATAAATCAAAGTAGAGGAGATAGTAACTATGTCACTTATCGGAAAAGAAGTACTGCCATTCAAAGCAAATGCATTCCAAAAAGGTCAATTCATCGAAGTTACAGAAGAGAACTTCAAAGGTAAATGGAGCGTAGTGTGCTTCTATCCAGCTGACTTCACATTTGTCTGCCCTACTGAGCTCGAAGACTTGCAAAACCAATATGCAGAGCTGAAGAAATTGGGTGTTGAAGTGTACTCCGTATCCACAGATACACACTTCACGCACAAAGCTTGGCATGAAAGCTCCCAGGCTATCGGCAAAGTTGAATATATTATGATCGGCGACCCATCCCATATCGTATCCCGCAACTTCGACGTATTGATCGAAGAAGCAGGTCTTGCAGACCGCGGTACGTTCATTATCGACCCAGATGGAATCATTCAAGCAGCTGAAATCAACGCTGGCGGCATCGGTCGTGATGCAAGTGCTCTTATCAACAAGATCAAAGCGGCACAATATGTTCGCAACAATCCAGGTGAAGTTTGCCCAGCGAAATGGCAAGAAGGCGGCAAAACATTGAAGCCAAGCCTTGACCTCGTGGGTAAAATCTAAGGAGTGTCCTTACAATGGCATTAGATCAAGATATCAAAGCACAACTAGAACAATATCTCCAGCTTCTTGAGGGAGATATTGTTCTCAAGGTCAGCGCTGGCTCTGATGATGCGTCTTCGGAGATGCTGTCCTTGGTGGAGGAACTCGCTGGCATGTCGTCTCGGATTACTGTGGAGAAGACACAGTTGTCCCGCACTCCAAGCTTTAGTGTGAACCGTGTAGGTGAAGATACAGGCGTTACTTTTGCCGGTACTCCGCTCGGACATGAGTTTACCTCTTTGGTATTGGCTTTGCTGCAAGTGAGCGGTAGAGCTCCTAAGGTAGAGCAGAGTGTGATTGATCAAATTAATAACATTCGCGGCGAATATAAGTTTGAAACTTATATCAGCCTGAGCTGCCATAACTGTCCGGATGTTGTGCAGGCGCTGAACTTGATGAGCATTCTTAACCCTGGCATTTCGCACACGATGATTGACGGTGCCGTATTCAAGGAAGAGGTAGAGAGCAAGGATGTTATGTCTGTCCCTAGCGTATACCTGAACGGCGAATTCTTCGGCGGCGGACGTATGACCGTTGAAGAAATTCTGGCTAAGCTTGGTACTGCTCCAGATGCATCCGAGTTCGATAATAAAGAGCCATTCGATGTTCTTGTTATTGGCGGTGGACCATCAGGTGCAAGTGCGGCGATTTACGCAGCACGCAAAGGGATCCGCACAGGTATCGTTGCAGAGCGCTTCGGTGGTCAGGTCAACGATACGCTCGGCATTGAGAACTTTATCAGTGTGAAATACACGGAAGGTCCTCAGCTCGTAGCGAATATTGAAAATCAAGTGAAAGAGTACAATATTGATGTCATGAAGCTTCAGCGTGCAAAACGCTTGGAGAAGAAGGACCTTATCGAAATTGAACTCGAAAACGGTGCTGTACTGAAAAGTAAGACCGTCATCGTATCGACAGGTGCTCGTTGGCGGAACGTAGGCGTCCCTGGTGAAGCAGAGTTCAAGAACAAAGGGGTAGCTTACTGCCCGCATTGTGATGGACCTCTGTTCACAGGCAAGGATGTGGCAGTCATTGGGGGCGGCAACTCTGGCATAGAGGCAGCAATCGATCTTGCGGGTATTGTAAAACATGTGACGGTACTTGAGTTCGCTCCAGAACTGAAAGCCGACGCTGTATTGCAAGACCGCTTGTACAGCCTACCGAATGTAACGGTATTGAAGAACGTGCAAACATCTGAAATTACCGGTACAGACAAGGTTGACGGCATTTCCTATATCGATCGCGCTACAGGGGAGACGAAGCATGTTGAGCTGCAAGGCGTATTCGTACAAATCGGTCTTGTGCCGAACACAGACTGGTTAGCTGATACCGTTGAGCGCACTCGCATGGGTGAAATCGTAGTAGACAGCCATGGTGCAACAAGCGTACCTGGTGTATTTGCAGCCGGCGATTGCACGAATAGCCCATACAAGCAGATCATCATCTCGATGGGATCTGGTGCTACAGCAGCATTGGGTGCATTCGATTATCTCATACGCAATTAATCGATATCATCATGAATAGATACGCTTCTTGCCTCGTGGCAGGTCAAGCGAGCGGCGGCCCTCATTTCTTACATGAAGTGGGGGCTGTTGTTATTTGCCTATCAATACGGGACAGAGAGCTTTACAGGATTTAGGGTTGATTCGTTGTAATGTTGTAACTATAATGGTTACATGTATGTAGGTTGAAATTGACATATCTTGTATTGTTGGTTGCAGCCGTGATTACGATTGAAGAAAGGAATTGAAAAACCATCTATGAGTATACCTGTGCAACACAGTAATACGGCCTCAGCCATGTCTGCACCTACTCGGAAGCAGAGGCTGTCCATGGCCGTTATTCTTGGATCGATGACAGCGATTGGTCCGTTGTCGATTGATATGTATCTGCCTTCTTTGCCGATGTTGGCGAGTGACTTACAGACGAGCACTTCCTTCGCGCAATTGAGCTTAACTGCCTGTCTCATGGGCTTAGCTCTTGGTCAGTTGATGCTGGGACCCCTCAGTGACGCAAGAGGGCGCCGGAAGCCGCTAATCCTCTCACTCGCCATTTACGTGATAGCTTCTATTCTATGTGCTGTTGTTCCGTCCATAGGGGGCCTGATTGCTCTCCGCTTCATTCAGGGCATGGCTGGGTCTGGAGGCATTGTCATTGCCCGTGCCATGGTGCGCGACATGTATTCGGGCAGTGAACTGACGAAGTTCTTCTCCCTGCTCATGCTTATTAACGGTTTGGCTCCAATATTAGCGCCGATTGCTGGAGGGCAGCTGCTTCAGTTTACGACTTGGCATGGGGTGTTTATCGTGCTCGGCTTGCTCGGTCTGCTTATGATGATCGCCGCATGGTTCGGTTTGCCGGAGACACTTCAGCCTGAACGCCGTTCTACCGGCGGTCTGCGCACGACGATGGCAACTTTCCGTACACTGCTGTCCGATCGTGAATTCATGGGATATGCATGCACACAAGGCTTCGTTTTTGCTGCGATGTTCGGTTATATATCGGGATCACCCTTTGTGCTGCAGGAAATTTACGGCGCATCCCCGCAAGCATACAGCCTGTTTTTCGCACTCAATGGCCTTGGGCTCATCATTGCGACACAAATTACGGGCCGCTTGGCGTCTCGCTTCCATGAGAAGCGGCTCTTCATTGCAGGAATTGTTCAAACCGTTAGTGGTGGTCTGCTGCTCTTAGCTGCGATACTGCTGCAGGCACCGTTAATTGCAGTTGTCATCGCCCTGTTCATTGTTGTATCGAGTACAGGGGTGGTCAATACGGCAGGCTTCTCTCTAGCGATGCAGAGCCAAGGGGAGAGAGCGGGCAGCGCATCGGCTATGCTGGGCTTGATGTCCTTCATTGCAGGCTCGCTTGCTGCTCCGCTTGTCGGCATTGCTGGCAGCCATACAGCCGTTCCGATGGGTGTTGTTATTGCGTGCTGCGGACTTGGCGCGGTAATGAGCTACTTGTTCATGATTCGCAAGCGGTAACGTCATAGACTTGTATCTTGTGCACAGTTGAACTCATATCATGTAACTTTTATTTATATGTATGTCCACATACAGAAGCGCTGGAGCAAGCGGAATGGTTCGCGAAGTCTCCAGCGCTTTTTAGTTTCGTGATGGGTTGAAGGTTGTAATATGAATGCTTAGCTTATCCGGCAAGATTGTCGGTCTGCACCTTTTGCTTGGTCACATGCTCAAGCCGCTTGGATCTGCGTGACAGTTGGTTGACGGTCAAAGTAATCATGAAGGCAGATAAGAGGCTCCCGACCATCGCAACGATGAATCCAGTCATGTTATTGGATAACAGAGGCGCCATGAACGAAGGAACGTATGCGGTGCCTTGTACTTCGAACATTCCGACCAATAAGCCGCCCAGTCCTGCGGATACGATAGCACCGCCGAAGATGAATTTGTTCGAGAACATGAAGGGATACGCTGCTTCTACGAATGTGCCGAACCCGATATTAATCAGAAAGCCAGGTACGGCGACGGCTGCTTCTCCCTTATCGCGAGGGGCAATTATATTCGCTAACGTGATACCGGCAGACACCATGACAAGTCCAGCCATGTCTACGGCTCCAAGGAAGCTATTACCGGTCCGCTCCATTTCGAGCAGGACAATGGGCAGGATGGCTGCATGATATACACCGCCTAGAATGGCAGGCCATATGAGCAGTCCAGCGAGCAGTCCGGCTAGTATTGAGCTTGTAGATACAGCTGCTTCCAGCAGCCAGCGAATACCTTCACCGGCTTGAAGGGCGATCGGAGCAACCATGAAATAGACGATAAGCCCAGAAATTAAACCGGAGAGTCCGCCGGCGACAATGTTGACAGTTGTAGCAGGGAAGCGCCACTGTACACATTTACGAAAGAGAACATGCCCGAGCAGTCCAGCCCCAATCCCCCCAATGATTCCTCCAATAATGCCGCCCTCGACGGACATGACTCCGGCGATGATACCTGAGACGATGGATACCTCATCGAGATCCGAGATTTGCTTCGCTGCAATAGCTGCCAGAATGATAGGGAGTGCTTTAATCATAATGTCGAATATCTCGCTAAGTCCGGCCAGAGCAGGGATTTTGCTTAAGGCAAGTAGCAGTGCCATCGCAATAAAGCCGGGCAGAGAGGCGAGCATAATGCCGCGAATGCTAATACGTCTCCAAGGCGAGTCCTCTCCTGTTCTGCCAGATGAGGCATCAGCAGTTGCGCCGATAATTGGCCGATAGGTCAATCCCCAATGCTGACATAGTGTGGTCACGAACGTGACTGCTCTTGTACGATTCGTCGTTCCGGTCGTGCCAGACACGGCCAGCACATTCGCTCCCTTGGCACTGGTGAGAGCCATGGACGTGCCGCCAGTTCCTGTGATCGGCAGATTCATATCTATCGCTGCTTCCACGGCATATGCGTTGGTGCGGGTAGGATCTGCACTCATCATAATGAGTGCGCCAATACGACCCTGGCGAATCTGCGCCGCAATATCTTGATCCAATTGCGTGGCAACCTGATTGATCTCATCTAGTGATCCTTCTGCAAGTGGCTTCGGAGTCTGGAGCGACTCATCCCAGCCATACAGGGCAGCCTGCGTAGAGCCTTTGGCGTTGTCCATTGATGCGTCTGCGCCAACGAACTGAATCGCTCCACAGCCGATCCCAGCACTCTCCAATTGGATGACAAGTTCTTGGAGTAGTTTAAGAGGGTCTTTGCCTCCTAAGTTATATAGGTTGCCTCCGCTGCTTCCGATGATTGCGATTGTTTTTGCCATAAACGATCCTCCTGTCTGCGGTGAAAAATCTTTTTTTTCTATATTATAGTAAAGTGGTAAATGGTTGAAGTAACAATCTATATGGCATGGAAAAAAGAGGAATAATTAGCCTCATTTCAATAAAAAAATAGGCAAATTGTGCAATGAGGAATGATGGAAAGTAAGTCAGGGTCATCGGAGTGTTGCCGCGGTTTGCTAAGAGGGACGCAGGTAATAGAATAAGGCTGCTTGTCTCCAGGTAGAGATCGTAGAGACATGCAGCCTTAATGAAGGGAATAATCGAGAGATAGAATGAATTAAAATTCAAGTCCCAGCACGGCAGGAATGCCTTCTTCGTAGTAATGCTTCACGGGCTGAATTTCCGATACGAGATCTGCAATTTCCATGATTTCCGGACAAGCTGAACGTCCTGTTATCACGATGTTCAGATGCTCGTGACGATTCTTAATTACTTCGATGATCTCAGCCCTTGGCAGAACATCATCAATCGGGAAGCTTGTAATTGCAAGTGCGTTGTTCAATTCATCCAGTACGATGAGATCATAATCACCAGACTGGATTTCCTGCTTCGCAATCGCCCATGCCTGCTTGAATGCTTCACGATGCTCCTCCGGTGTCTTCAGCCAAGTAAATCCGATCCCCAGCTGTCTTACTTCAACACCCAGCTTCTCCAGCGAAGCCTGTTCTCCGTAAGAGCGCTTGGGACTCTTGATGAACTGGAGTATCAGTACCTTGAAGCCATGTCCAACCGCTCTGACGCATAGCCCGACTGCTGCTGTCGTCTTCCCTTTGCCATCACCTGTATATACGAGCGTCATTCCTCTGGTTCGTGTCGCCATGTTGGCTGTCCCTCCTGTATGAGCCGGCATGCATCTTTCCAGCGTGCTGGCATAATCTTGGTAGCATATATTACTTCCATAGTATCACTGAGGGGAAGGCCTGTCGACTGAGAGGGAGGGGATGAACCGACTGGCGGTTTAACTGGCTGAATGCACGGCAATACTGGAAAGCAGAATCTATGGCTGTCGGCGGAAAGCCAGCAGCACAACAAGCAGGCATGCGATCAACTGCAGAAGCGAGGAAGGACGTCTATGGATCAGCTGCAAGCAAGCTTACAACGCAATCTGGATTATATTCGGACGAAGCTCGGCAATAGCTCTGATATTGTGATTCGTGAATTGCGAGTTGGGGGCAAGGGCGAGCAAAGAATCGCATTAATATATACGGATGGACTAGTCGATCAGGCGATTATTATCGACTTTATGATGGAGTCGCTCTTGGGTGACAGCCAAGTTTTGCAAGGTGATAATTCCACGCAACAATCAGATTCGGCTGCATCACAAGGCTCCATGGGCGCAAACGGTACGCCGGATTGGTCGGGAGGATCGGGTGCTGCATGGTCTGGATATGCACCAACTTTTGCTTCCACTAGCGGAGTTCAATTCAGTTCACAATTTAGCTCACAACAAGGAACACAACAAGGTTCGCAACAAGGAACACAACAAGGTACGCAACAAAGTACGCAACAAGGAACGCAACAAGGTTCACAACAAGGAACGCAACAAGGAACGCAACAGGGCA